>CAZYQD010000129.1:0-2521 GCA_964649405.1 uncultured Actinomycetota bacterium | reverse complement strand
TTAATAAAATCAAGAAGGACCATAAGAAAATTCAAACAAAGACCTATAAAGCTTTTGGTTTTGAAAAGATTGGTCAATGCGGGAAGACTCGCGCCGTCTGCAGGGAACTTGCAACCGTTGGAATATATCATTACTGTAGATGACGCTGTTAAAGAGAAGATTTTTCCTCATGTGCGGTGGGCAAGATATATTGCACCTGAAGGAAATCCTAAAGAAGATGAGAGGCCGGCAGCATATATAATAATTCTGATAAATAAAGAAAATTTGCTTGTTCCATTTTATAAATATGATGTAGGCGCAAGCGCCGAAAATATTACCCTTGCGGCCCTGGAAGAGGGAATAGGCTGCTGCTGGATAGGATCTTTCGATAGAAAAAAAATTAAAAATATTTTAAAAATAACTGATGAATACAGCATTGATCTCATTCTTGCACTCGGGTACCCACTGGAGAGTCCGGAATATTACGATATCAAGAAAGGTAAGTCCATTAAATATCACAAAGATACTTCAGGCAGATTGCATATACCAAAAAGGAAATTGGAGGATATTATACACGTAAACCATTCTTAAGCTGCTTAGTAGATTTAACCTTTGAGCCATTTAATTCCAGTAAGTTCCGAAAGTTCCTTGTTTAAGGAAATAATATCTTTAGAATCGAGTTTATTTATATCGTTTTTTCCTGTGATTCTTGCAAAATCTGCAATTTCGCGTGTACAAATATTAATAAAATTTGTAAGTCTTTTTGTTCCCTCACCAGTATCAAGACGTTCCGTAAGAGCCGGAATATGCGTAGCAATTCCAGTAGGGCAGAGGTTAGTGTGACAAATTCTGAATTGTTCACAATTTATGGCAATCAAAGCCGCTGTTCCAATATAAACAGCCGTTGCTCCAAGAGAAATACATTTTGCAAAGTCCGCGGAAGTCCTTAAGCCACCGGAAGCTATTATTGATATTTTATTTTTTAAATTGTGACTGTTAAGAAATCTTACGGCTCTTGGCAATGCTGCAATTATAGGAATACCGACATTTTCACGGACAAACATATCTGTTGCACCAGTTCCGGCTCCAAACCCATCGATAACAATAAAATCTGCTTCTGCTTTTGCCAGAATTTCAATATCTTGTTCAATATTTCCACAACCAATTTTTACTCCTACAGGAACTCCGCCGGTTTTTTCTTTAAGCCAGTGTATTTTTTCCTGTATTTTTCCAGGAGAATCCATATCAAAATGATGAGCGGGCGAGTATATAGGTTCTGGTCCCTTTATTCCTCTGACGGATGTAATATCTGTAGATAATTTTTCCGGAGGCAGAAAACTTTCCCATCCCGGATAGGCACCCTGGCCAAAACGTATTTCTAATGCCGCCACTCTTGATAGTCTTTCCAGATCTATTTCTGAATTTGCCGTCGAGTATTGCCCGATCAGGTATTTTCCTGCTCTATCCAGTTCATCATCCAGGATTCCGCCTTCACCTGAATTATATGCGATAGATAAATTTGCGGCCACTTGAGAAAAGATTTGCCTTACTTTTAAAGATATTGTACCAAGGCTAATTCCGGATATCATTATAGGGGAAGATAATTTAAGTGGTTTTTTTGCTTGCGGACCTATTATTACCGATGTGTCTACCGGTTCATTACTCTCCAGAGGAATTTTATCGATTTGGGCCGGTAAAAAATGAATTTGGTCAAAAGAATATGATAATTTCTTCTGGGAACCCATAGAAACGGTTATACTTTTATTTGCTTTGGAAATTTGTTTTATATTTTGCAGAATTTGATAAAAATCACTATTTTCTTGTTTTAACTTAAAATTAGGAGTTACCTTATCTTCTGTTTTCTTATTTAGATTGACCATATAATTTTATATTAAAAAATTAATCTTCATTTTCAAAGATAAAAACACAGGAACTCGAACCTTTACAAATTTGATCTCCCAGCTTAAATTTTATATGTTCTCTGAATTCCTTTGCCCACACGCTATATTCGGTATTGCATATGCTGCTGCCTATTTTCTCCGAAAGGGCGGCTCTATTGGAGTTGGCCATAATATTGTGCCAGGGACAGCTGTCGATTGTTATTTTTATCCTTTTATCGGATTTTTCAATCTTGAATTCAAAACCATCCAGTTTCAATTTAACAGATAAGCATTCTAGCAATGCATCAAGACCTCTATCTAAACCTAATTTAGTTTTTAAAAAACGCGACTGGATCTTGGGCATTATTTTCCATACTTTAATGTCTACATCCAGAGCCGAATCAAATCCGTATTTTTCCTCTACCTTTATAAACCATAATCCGTCTGCTGACGTATAACACCTGTGGAGATATTCCGAGATTTCTTTATCTGTAAGTTCCATGATTCCCGGGATGAAAAAAGTTATTCTTTATAGTTTTCCAGGATATCCTTTTTATCATTGCTATGGAATATGATACACGTTTAGCCGGTAAAATAAAATAAAAGAAACTGATAAAAGTATGATTTTGGTACAATTTTAAAAAAGATATAATTATTTAAAA
>CAZYQD010000128.1:0-2600 GCA_964649405.1 uncultured Actinomycetota bacterium | reverse complement strand
TACAAATAAGAGCAATACTCACTATTTTCCACACATTTCGACCGGCCAAAATAAAACCTCCCTACATAAAATAAATCTGTTTTATTCTAGCAATATTATAATAATTATAGAATAGCTTCAAATGATTTATATGTTTTGGTTTTATCCTGGAGAAAAGGCATATTGTCAGTTTTCAATATTTCAGCAATTGATTGGAATTTGAGATCTTGTGGTAATATTCTCCGGATCTTTTTATTTTTCTTTCCAGACAGGGTGAATTATAATCGATCGATACAAGACCAAATCTTCTGGATGGCCCATACGCAAGTTCGTAATTATCAAAGGTCGACCAGTGGAAATAGCCTCTGACATCTATCCCTTCATCTATAGCCTTTTTCACCTGATACAGATGGTCATAAATACTCTCTACCCTTAAATCATCATTATTCGTACAGATCCCATTTTCTGTGATGATCATTGGTTTCCCGTACTTGGCATGAAATTTTTTAATAAGTTCATAAATACCGGGCGGATATATTTCAAACATATCGTCATGCTTTAGACCCATGCTTTCCAATAACTTCCTGCCTTCCTCTTCGTATGCAATAATCGGAGATTTAGATATAAGTATCCTTCCGTAGTAGCTGAATCCTATATAATCGATCTTTCCATCTTTTGCGAACATCTCATGAACATGCTCAAACATAAGATAATCCATAAACCACCTTAGAAAATTTTGCCATAGAGATTTTCTTCTTAAAGGCTGAAGAAACATTGATACCTGCGATATGCCAACATTTATATGCGGATATTTTTCTTTGATGTAATCGTATACTATTCCATGTGCCTTACACATATTTTTTAGAACCCTGTTTCTAAGATAAGGATTAAATCTTCTTGGAGGAAATTCTTTTAGAATATATGCCATAGTTGCATATGCGCTGGGCTCATTGAATGTATTGATATAATCGATATAATCCGAAAATAAATGAAGTACTTTTTTTACATAATCGAAATAGATTTCTACGGACCGGCTGGCTGTCCATCCCCCGATACCTGCGAGCCATAATGGATTAGAAAAATGATTAAGAACCAGCATAGTTTTTTTGTTTTCTTTCTTAAGGGTCTCGAATATTTCCTTATAATGAGCTGCAGCTGTGCTATCCAGGGGGCCAAAAGCTTCTTTCTGCAGTTTGGACCAATTCATACTGAACCTGTAAGCGTTCCCCAGATATAATATATAACGGAGGTCTTCTTTATATTTCCGGTAATGATCTATTGCGGCATCGAGTTTAGTACCGTCAGCCCCAGTGAAGTTTTTCCATTCGGTCTCACCCGCACCCTCGATCTGAAAAGCAGAGGTCGCTGATCCAAAAAGAAAGTTCTTAGGAAAATTAATCGAATCCATTTAATAAAACTTAAGTCTATTATAAATAAATGATTTTATAATTATATCAATTATCCTGTTTTACTTGTATTTTATAATTACATACCTTAAGATTGTATAACAATTTTTAACATGTGAGTTTTGATAAGTGAACATATTCTTAACATACCAATACATTATAACCGCAATTCTGGGGGTCTTTCTGATTAATTTTATTATCAATAATATTGTATTTAAAAATACAGCAAAATACAGCCTTCCGGAATCTTTCAAAAAAAATCCCCCGCTTGTATCAATAATGATTCCTGCAAGAAATGAAGCAGAAAATATCAAGAGATGTTTGAGGTCCCTGCTTAAACAGGATTACTTAAATATCGAAATACTGGTACTGGATGATAATTCCGATGACGGCACCTCGATTTCGGTTAAACAACTGGCTGAGAAAGATAAAAGAATAAGACTGATTGCAGGTAAACCCTTGAAAAAAGGATGGCTGGGAAAATGTTACGCATGCTGGCAGTTATCAAAATATGCAAAGGGCAAATATTTGATCTTTACAGATGCCGATACATTGCATTTCGAAAATTCGATTTCAAGCGCAATCGGATGTCTTATCTCAAACAAACTTGATGCTCTTTCCTCAATACCAAGACAGATAATGGTATCTATTCATGAAAGATTATTGGTTATCTGGGTACATTTTGGCATCATGGCACTGCTTCCTCTATATCTTATAAACAAATTAAGAAGCCCTTTATTCAGCACCGCAAACGGACAATTTTTATTATTTAAGAGGGAAGTTTACAGAAAAATCGGGGGGCATAAATCCATAAAAAATAAGATACTTGAAGATATCCATATATCGAAGATGGTAAAAAAACACGGATATAAGTTTATGGTATTCGATGGGAGCAAGAATATAAACTGCAGGATGTATAGAAACCTCAAAGACTTGAAAAGGGGATTTTCAAAATTCATGTTTGCAGCCTTTGACTTTAAACTATTCACTATGATGGTGGTTATTCTACTAATTACAGTATTATTTTTAATGCCATTTATACTGCTGCCTGTGGGGATCTTACTTTTTGACTGGCCGGGAATTATTATAGACCTCATTGTCCTGCAGATCTTTTTCCTCCTTGTTATGAGGATCATACTTGCCATCAGGGTCAAGAACAGGGTATTCGATGCGCTTCTTCATCCCTTTTCAATGATATATGTGATACTCATCTGT
>CAZYQD010000127.1:0-2603 GCA_964649405.1 uncultured Actinomycetota bacterium | reverse complement strand
GACCCAGGTCCTCCATCTTTTCGACAAGTTTTCCCTGCGTATATCTTGAAGGAGGGGTGGTTTCCTTATTCAGGAGTTCTTTACCGGTAACCCTAAGCATCTGTTTTTCTTGAAGATGCGGAATGAAAATATCCTTGTATCTATAATATGAATAAAATTTTAACCAGCTTGCTTCTATGATATTGGAACCGCCGGCCACAAATGGCTCCCCGTTTATATTGATGGATGCAGTTATATTCTTTACCTTTGCTGCCGGAAGCAGTGTACATATGAATCTTCTTACGATAAGGTCATAGAGCTTCCATTCGTCTCCACTCAGGCTGTCCTTACCTGCAGCCGACGTGGGATGGATCGGAGGATGGTCTGTTGATCTTTTATTACCCCTGCTTGGTACTATCTTATCCTGCGAAAGGACCGCTCCTGCCATCTCATTATACTCAGGAGAAGTGCCCAGTATTTTTACGATTTCTTTGAGGTCTATAGAAGAAGGATAAACAGTATTGTCGGTTCTTGGATAGCTTATATAGCCGTTCATGTAAAGGCTTTCGGCAATGTTGATTGTCCTTGATGCAGAAAAGCCTATCGAACTTCCGCTCATTATAAGGGCGGTGGTATTAAGCGGAGCGAGAGGTTTTATTTCCCTGATGCTCTCCTTTACTTCGAGCACTACTCCCCTGTCACCCAGTTTGATATATGCAGCCTTTGCATCATCCTTGTTTAAAAATCTTTTTGTCTTGTGAGTTGCCTCGAATTCCTCGCCGGACTCAGTCGCAAGCTTTACGCTTACAACCCAGTAAGGCACCGGGATAAAAGATTTGATCTCAAGTTCCCTGTCCACAATAAGTGTAAGGGTCGGAGTCTGTACCCTTCCCACTGAAAGAAATTTATCTTTTACCTGATAGGTGGTAAGGGATATAAAACGGGTAAGTGTCGCTCCCCATATCAGATCTATATCCTGTCTTGCCCTTCCAGCAAAGGCCAGGTTTAAATCGATATTACCCGGTTTCGAAAACGCCTCATTTATATCTTTGGGAGTGATTGCGGAAAACTTTACTCTTTTAGCTGGAGCAACTCCATTTTTTTCCTTGACGAGCTGCATTGCATCATAACCTATAAGCTCGCCTTCCCTGTCATAGTCCGTGGCTATTATTATCTCTTCAGCATCACCGGAGACTTTTTTCAGCGCCCGGATTATCATTTTCTGGATGGGAACTTTTTCTATCGGGGCATCGATAAGCTCTATGGGATCCACTTTAAACCAGTTGGCATATTCTTTTGGGTAATCCACCTTGAGTATGTGACCCTTTAGTCCGATGACCTTGTAATCCTCACCGCTATGTTTAAAATGATGGACAGGAACCCCATACACTTTCTCCTGATCCACACCGTTTCCCGAAAGTATTTTTGCAATTCTGCCTGCAGCTATCTCTTTTTCACTTATAATCAGTTTCAAGAAATCGTCCTTACCGAAATATATAGATAATTTATATTTTAATTAAAAGTATCCTGAATTCGAAATAATAACATTAAAAGAAAAATAAATAAAATGTCGATCCCTTTTTTAATCTGTAATAAAGTGCGTATTTTATTTTTATAATTGTTGTTCTAAAATAACTTAAACGTTTCTATATGGGCATTGGTAAAAATATGAATTCAAATATCGAAATTATAGACAGTATTATCAAGCTGAAGACGGAAAAGGAAGCCATAATACTGGCACATAATTACCAGATCGGCGAAGTGCAGGACATTGCGGATTTTGTGGGAGATTCCCTTCAATTAAGTATTGAGGCATCCAGGGCACACGGTCAGATAATCGTATTTTGCGGGGTTCATTTCATGGCAGAAACCGCTAAAATATTGTCCCCTGATAAAAAAGTCCTTCTTCCGGATAAAAACAGCGGATGCCCTATGGCCGATATGATCACCGCGTCCCAGCTCCGGAAGCTAAAAGATGAACACCCGGGCGCGGTAGTAGTATGTTATGTAAACACCTCTGCAAGAGTAAAGGCACTGAGCGATATCTGCTGCACGTCTTCGAATGCGGTAAATGTCGTAAGATCCATTCCCGAAAAAAAGAAAATAATATTCATACCGGACAAGTATCTGGGAGACTATGTGCAGAGACAGACAGGCAGGAAGTTTATATTGTGGAACGGTTATTGTCCCACCCATGTCATGATCGATGTCAAAGATATTTTAGAACTTAAAAAAGAACACCCGGACGCAGCGGTAGTGGTGCACCCGGAATGCAGACCCGATGTCATAGATATTGCCGATAAAGTAGCCTCTACCGGAGGGATGTTGAAATATGTAAAAGCAAGCAACAAAAAAGATTTTATAATCGGGACGGAAATCGGAATAATACACAGGATGAAAAGGCAGAATCCGCATAAAAATTTCTATCCTGCTTCAGGAAGGGCAATATGCCCAAATATGAAACTTATAAACCTGGAAAAGATACTCTGGTCACTCGAAGATGAGGTATATGAAATAAAGGTACCGCCGGATATCATAGAAAAAGCCAGAGCAGCAATTGACAGGATGATTGCCATAAAATAAATCATGTTAAAGAGATATTTAATAAATCCTTCATCTTCCCG
>CAZYQD010000126.1:0-2610 GCA_964649405.1 uncultured Actinomycetota bacterium | reverse complement strand
AAAAACAATGTTCCATTGTTTTTATGAAGGATTTCAGCCATTTCAGCCTTTGCTATGGCTATTTCCCGTAGGTTTTTAAAAAATGCCATATGTGATTGACCTACTATAGTAATGGCACCCAGGTTCAAATCGCATATATTGGAAAGTATTTTTATCTGGCCCTTTCCTCTCATACCTAATTCTGCAATAAAAAAATCAGTATTTTTACCAATTTCAAGGATTGATTTTGATACCCCTATTTCTGTATTATAGTTTCTGGGAGTAAAAACGACTCTGTGCTCCCTTTTTAAAATATTTGCCAGAAAATCTTTAGTGGTTGTCTTGCCGGCGCTTCCTGTAATCCCTATAACCACCGGCTTGAATTTTCGTATATAATTATATGCGATACTTTTCAGGAAATCCAAAGTACTACCCGACTGCAGGATTATCAGATTCCCAGAATTCCCATATCCTACCTTTTTCTTCCACGAATCTAAATTTACCCTATATCGCTTTTCAAATACAAAACCGCTGGCACCCTTACCCAGAGCAGATCCAATAAAATCATGTCCATTATAATTCTCACCTGTAAGCGGTATAAAGAAATCGCCTTTTTTTATAGTTCGTGAATCAGTCGATATATTAACAATATATTTTTCGATATCTCCTGATACTATCTCACTGTTTGTCCATGAAATAATATCATTGACTTTAATTTTTTCTTTCATTTTTTCTTAAACAGCCATTCCTTCGCTACCTCATGATCACTGAAAGATATCCTGTGATCCTTGAATTCCTGATAATCTTCATGACCCTTACCCGCAATGATAATCACGTCATCTGTATCCGCCCTTTCAAGAGCCATAAAGATTGCTTTCTTCCTATCGGTTTCTTTTATATATTCTTTGCTGTCCGACCCTATCAGACCTTCCTCTATCATGCATATTATAGAATCAGGTTCTTCTGTCCTTGGATTGTCGGATGTCAATATCGTGAGATCTGCATATTTCCCCGAGATAGATCCCATGATCTTTCTTTTTTTTCTATCACGGTCACCACCGCATCCAAAAACCGTTATTATTTTCCCTCCGGGTTTCAAAATCTGTTTGATTGTCATAAGCACTTTCTCCAGACCATCCGGTGTATGTGCATAATCTACTATCACCGTAAACTTCTTGCCGGAATCCAGCCTCTCGAATCTGCCCGGTACTCCATACAAGGATTTTATACCTTCCTGAATCGACTTATCATCAATACCCATATCGAGGCATACACTGACAGCAGCCAGAATATTATAGATATTGAAGTATCCGCATAATGAAGATGATATATCCAGTACTCTGCCATCCGGAGTATTTATATTCATCTCGATACCGGAAATAGAACTTTTTATATCGCCTGCCCATACACTTTCTCTATCAGGCCTGAGTGAATAAGATACTCTTTTCAAGTCCGTTGATTGGAATATTTCCATACCGTAACTGTCATCTATATTTATTATAGCTTTCTTCCCCGCATATAGTTTTCTATATTCTTTTAGAAATAACTTTTTCTTTACATTAAAATACTCTGCCATATCTTTATGATAATCGAGATGATCCTGGGAAAGATTGGTAAATACAAAATAGTCGAATTCAAGATAATCGATCCTGTGCAGATCTATGGAATGAGATGAAATTTCCATGCAGGCAGCATCAATTTTATCCTTCCTGCTTTTATAAAAAAAATCATTTAAATCCAGAGATTCCGGAGTTGTACGCTCAAAAAATATTTTCTTTCCATCGAGAAAAGATTCGACTGTGGTAATAAGTGAAGTCTTCAGACCCGCCTTATTTAAAATAGAATTTATCAGATAACACGTAGTTGTTTTCCCATTAGTTCCCGTAATGCCGATCAACTTAAATGAACTACTTGGATTTCCATAAAAATTCCTGCATAAAATCGGCAATACTTCTCTTGTACTGTTTACCATGACCCGGGTCATGGCCAGGGGTACACTCACTTTTTTCTGAACAATCGATGCTACCGCTCCATTATAAACTGCTTCTTTAATATAATCATGCCCATCGTGCTTAAAACCGTCAACAGCTACAAACAGGCTATCCTTTATTTTATTTTTTGAATTTATGGAAAGATTTTTTATTTCAATATCAATATTTCCATAAATTTCCTTATAATCTATTCCTTTTATTAATTTATCCAGTTTCATTTTTATTTATTATTATGAGAATTTAAGTCTCCTTAAAGAAAATTCCATTATATCGCTGAATGCAGGAGCTGCTACAGTTCCTCCCCAGATAGTTCTCTCTGCCCCCTGCGGTTCATCTACAACTACGATTACGGCGATTTCCGGATCCTCGTAAGGAGCAAACCCTATAAAAGAAGTTATCTGTCTTCCCTCACTGTAGCCGACTCCATTTATATTTACTTTTTCAGCTGTACCCGTTTTCCCGCAGACTTTTATACCCTCTATCTGCGCTTTTGTCCCGGTCCCTTCTTCTACTACGGAAAGCATCATATCCTTAAGCGCATCAGCCGTCTCCGGACTCAGGATCCTATTTCCTTCTTCGGTACTAATATTATTATCTTCATCATTTTCCAATAATTTTATTTCCTTTACAATAGTGGGAG
>CAZYQD010000125.1:0-2690 GCA_964649405.1 uncultured Actinomycetota bacterium | reverse complement strand
TCTATCCAAACAAGAATATTCGGAACCTATTCTGTCTTCATATTTGTCATAATTCTTATTATTGTGATTTTATCGTATTCTTATATCGCTAATGCTCTTAGAAAATCTGCTTTTCAATCACTCGAAGATCTCACGATTTCACTTTCCAAAAATATTGATCAAGAGATAAAAAAGATGGATGACATTACATCTAATGTGCTTTACTCTTACTTGATAAAAGATTCTTTTCATCAATACATTGAAATGCAGACTATCAAAGTCGATGATGAAATCACTTATCTTAATGAAGATGAGCGTACTACTGTCAGGCAACTCGTTGATATTCTAGTCGCTCTTCAGGGACCTAGTTTATCCATACCACAAGTCATGCTCCATACTTATTCAGGCCGATCGATTGGTACCAGTAGTAATAATTATTACAAAATAGACTTAGAAGAAAAGAAATGGTTTAGCGGAGTTAATAACAAAAACGGCTATATGTATATTACTACTCCATATCAAGGTACTGATCTTTCCATGAGCACTGATGATTTTACTGATGAATGGTTAGTCTCAGTTTGTCGTACATATTTTGATAAAAATAATCAGCCACAAGGTGTTGTTGAAACAAAACAGTATTGCTTCAATCTCTTTAGTGAAATTAGCAGATTTGAAAACAACAATTTATTCACTTCTGTATATGTAATTAACGAAAACAATAATGCCATTTATCCTTATGTTATTGACGAAACGCAATCGAATGAAGGCCTTTTTTTCCACCAATACATTAAGGACAACACATCATCTCAAAACGGTGTAATAACAGTCAGAGAAGAAAATATGCAAAAATCACTCCTTTCATTTTATACATCCAATTACACTGGATGGACGATTATTTTAGCAACTTCTGAACGCCAAGTATTATCACCGCTTTATCTTTTAATCAGAAATCTTTTTATTGCATCCTTGCTTATTATTGTTTTCTCAGTATTCTTATCTTATATATTTGCAGGGGAAATTTCGAAACCCATTAATAAATTACGTAATATCATTCACAAGTATAATATTAATGATGAACATTCAGACCTAGACTTGCATAGCAAAATAAGTGAAATTGAAGAACTGAACAAAGCATTTATTGCAATGCGTCACCAGCTTAAAAACTCCATCAATACCCTTCTTACTATTCAGCAACAAGAAATGCATTCAAAAATGCTTGCCCTGCAATCCCAAATGAATCCACACTTCCTATATAACACGTTATCCGTTATTAGCGCAATGGCTGAAGAAAATATGGATGATGAAATCGTAGAAATGTGTTCCAATATCTCGGATATCCTACGATATATTTCTTCTGATTCGTCACCACTTGTTCCATTAGAAGACGAACTTAATATTACAAAAAAATATCTAAATTGCTTCACATTCAGATATGCCGGAAAATTCTTTTATGATATGCATATCCCCTCAAATCTAAAAAAAGTAAAAATTCCAAAATTATCGATTCAGCCGCTGGTTGAAAATGCGATTAAGTATATGGGTCAGGTTTCTCCACCTTGGAGAATTTCAGTAAAGGGCTGGCATTCTGAGTCAGGATTTAGAATCAATGTATCTGATAATGGGGGTGGATTTTCAAAAGAGGAATTAGAACGAATAAACAAAAAAATGAAACTAATCGATGAAAACAACACCTTACCAAGCTTAAAGTTCGATGGTATGGGTATTCTAAATATATATATACGGTTAAAACTATCGTATAACGATATGGCCTATTTCACATTAGAAAACACTACCGCTGGCGCATCAATTACCTTTGGTGCAGATAGTTTATCTAATAATTAAGAATGTTTGGAAAATAAAATGAACAACCAAAAATTATATACAGTCATTATAGCCGAAGATGAAAAACTAATTCTAAATAGCCTTGCCAAAAAAATCGATAACAGTAATATGGGCTTTAAAGTAGTAGGCTTAGCAGAAGACGGGTTAGAGGCATACAAATTAGTTAAACAATATAATCCGCACGTTGTTTTTTCGGATATCAAAATGCCGCTATTAAGCGGATTAGAGCTTTATAAATTGATTTCTGAAAAATATCCTCATATTAAGAAAATTATATTGAGCGGTTATAGCGAATTCTCTTATGCTAAAGAAGCGATAAAACTAGACGTTAAAGAGTATCTTCTAAAACCAATAAAAAACGATCAGTTACTAAAAACTCTAGCCGACCTAAGAATCACTTTGGACAAAGAATTTGATGTATTAAAGGGCACCCCTCTTAATCTAAAACGAGGTAGTAATTTTACATCCGAACAAATCTCAGAGTTAGTCGAGAAATATATCATAGAAAACTATTCGCAGGATATTAATTTTGAATTCATTGCACAACATTTCGGATTTAATTCAGTCTATCTAAGTCGGATATTTAAAAAGCACATTGGGAAAAATCCTTGTAAATATCTTATTTCCTTACGATTAAATAGGGCCAAACACTTGATATTAAACAATCCCCAACTCTCAATTAAAGAAATTGGCGAAATGGTCGGTTATCCTGATCAATTCTACTTCAGCAGAATTTTTAAAAAATATATGAATGTCAGTCCCGGCAGTCTTAGAGCAAGATAGTACTACTGACATTTCCCCCAATAATGTACCCAGAGAATAAGTTAGGATATTAGAAAAGCAACTGTAGAGAGATGGTATCATGAGTA
>CAZYQD010000124.1:0-2772 GCA_964649405.1 uncultured Actinomycetota bacterium | reverse complement strand
AATCTTCTTCATCTTCAAGTATTTCAAGCGCTGCCTCTCTTATCAATTGAGCCATAGATTTTTTTCTTTTAAAAGCTAAAGTCCTTAATCTGTCGTGCTGGTTCCTTGTAAGAAATATTGTTGTTCTTTGTAATGTATCTTTCATATTTTATCACCCCGATAAAAAGTAACATATATATGTTTATATGTCAAAATTAGATCCTTTATTTGTTTAATTTCATTTTTTATCTTCCTATTTTCGCATAAGTAATTAAATCTTTGATAAAGGATTTATTAGTGGCATCTAAAGGTTTTAGTAAAACCTGAAGTTGATTTATAGATAACAATTGTTTTCATTATTTCTCCTTGCTCCTATTATCGAAAATGGCACATGACTCGCTTCTGTGCAATTGTTTTGCAATTCTTATTTTTTCCTTATTACCATTGTTGAACAAACTACTTTTGTTGCAAGGATATCATTTTCTTCCTGCTGCTGTTTTATATAGTTTTCAAAAAGCTTTCTTTTGTCCGGATATTTTTTAATCAATTCATTGCACCTATTCTTTAATTTTTTAAATATATGATCATCCAATTCTATTATCTCTTTTTTCGTAAAAATAGTTTCATCTAAAATATTCATGCCAGCTTCAGAAATCTGCTTTAAAATTGATTCTTTTTTTTGTATCGATGGATGAGTATAGCTGCTATTATTTTCGATATACCCATCATCGATAATTATCAGGCCTTCTTTTTTCAGGCATTTTGAGATAATTGACAATGTCATAAAGTAATCACCAAAAACCGATCCAATCGCACCCAGAATTACAATATCAAAACCAGATAAATCTGCCACTTTAGTCCGTATATCGTTTACTTCGAATTTACAAAGAGAATCCACCTTATATCCTTTTGCTTTTTTATTGGCCTCATCAATAAATTCCTTTATTGCGTCGATCCCGTAGCATTTGCATTGCAATTTATGAGCCAATTTTACTGATACTGCACCTTTCCCGCATCCTAAATCCAGCACCGTAAGCCTGGAATATTCTTTAGCATGCTTTTGAATCAGATTAATTATAATTTCCGGAGATGCACCGATTTCCCATGTATCCTGCAATATATAAGGTAAGTATGGGAACAGTTCTATTTCTGAACCATCCATAGCGGTAACAACGGATTCTTCTAAGGATTTCATAATAATTCTTCCTTAATGATTACAGAGATTTACTATAACGTCTTTTAATGCTGTGGCAATTTCGACGAGCCTGGCAATATCAATGATATCCGGAGTATCTTTTTCTGTATGTGTTATCGTAGCCATCAATTCCGGCATTTTTTCCGATGTAAGAGCTAATGCCGGTTTTCCTCCTTGCACAAATATCATATGATCGCCATTGTACCATGGCGTACTTTCTACCAGGCCCTCGTAGTTATTGAATATAGAATGTAACTTTTGTTGGAGCTCATCATTGCTTTCATAAAAGGAAAAAGCTGTTTTCCCTTTTTTATAACCAACATCATCCACATTAATTACAAGCAGAATTTTCTCTATCTCAGAATGATAGCGTTTCAGGTAATCCATCTGACCGCCCGCACTGTAGTGATCTTCTCCATTAAAAGCTATAAGTTCGATACATAGTGATTTATCATAATCCATAAGCATTTCAGCAAGTAAGAGTAAAACTACAACACCTGAAGCATTATCTGAGGCTCCGGGAGTTTCCTCATATGCGTCGATATGAGCGCAAACAACGATCTTTTCATTATTTTTTTGATTTTTTCGAGCAATAACATTGCTTGCTGTTGATGGAATACGCTCTGTCTGAATAATGAGTTTAAACATTTCATTAATCTGGGCAGAAATCTCTCTTCCAATGACATCGGTGCAATAAACTGAAGGAATATCAAAATCCCCATCAACTATCAGTGGAAATGGATATAAAGCACCAACCAGTTCCGGCTTTTTTGCAGTAGCAGTAATAATGGCTGCCGGCTTCTTTTCTTCGAGAAGTGCATATATCTTTTTATGATGGTCGGGATTATAAAAAACAAAATTTTTAGGCATTAATTGCTCTGAGCATATCTCGTCTTTCATTAATAGAATCTTGCCTTTGCAGGAAATCTTCTCCAATTCACCAACAGTAGATACAGCAACCAGTTCTGCAGTAATATCACATTTTAAAGAATACGGACTTATGAATACATTAAAATTATTTTTTTTTGAAGGATAATGATACTTTTTTTTTCCTGTAATCCATACATTCAAAAGGAGCAGTATCAACATCATATCCTAATTGTAATACTATATTTGCAAAATAATCTGTGGCTTCTCTGTTGCCAGGAGAACCTGTACGCCTGTTTGGTTTTACACTGCATATTTTATCCAGGTATTCAGAAGCTTTTGCTATATATTTTTCACGGTTCATGGTTCCCTCCTAATAATTACAGAGATTATTTTTCAGCAATTACTAACATTTCAAAATCATCTTTTGTTAGTTTGTCGTCTCTTGAAAATGCTCCCAGTTTTGCTCCATAGATATCAATATTCTTAAATCCAAGAGATTTAAGCAGCCAGGTTATTTCAGATGGAACATAATATCTTTCATTACACTTTAGTTCTTTGATATTTCCGGAATCATCTTCAACGGTAGTAATACTGAAATCACGAAAAGTCATTAAGTCAAAAGTGCTACTTTTATATTCCGCATTTCCTTCGCCCTTTGCTCCAGCACAAAATTTCTCGATTGAATTGAATATTGGAAACAATCCGTTTAAAGTGGTAAATATTATCTT
>CAZYQD010000123.1:0-2786 GCA_964649405.1 uncultured Actinomycetota bacterium | reverse complement strand
TTATATTTAAAACTTACTATTTCTTCAAAATAAATAGTTCTAAATGTGTTCAATATCCCCAGCCAGTTTAGACATATTTGTCAGGGATATCTTAATTATTTAAACAATATCTCTTCTTTTAACAGACACTTATTTAAAATACCTGTTTGCTCCGACTATTTGATACCAGTAAGATTTATCTGGTTACTGCCATCTGCATCCATAACCCATATATCAAACTTTTCTTCTGCTCCAGCAGATACAAAGGCAATCTTACTACCATCTGGTGACCATTCAGTCTTCCAGTAGTCTCCAGGCTTATTGGTAAGATTTATCTGGTTACTGCCATCTGCATCCATAACCCAGATATCACTTTCTGAATCAAATACAATCTTACTTCCATCTGGTGACCATGCAGGTTCTCCATAACTTCCAGGCTTATTGGTAAGATTTATCTGGTTACTGCCATCGGCATTCATAACCCAGATATCACCGTTACGCGCATATGCGGCCCCAAAGACAATCTTACTTCCGTCTGGTGACCATACTGGATAGAAGGCACCATAATAGGCAACATTATTTTTAAGCTTTATCTTGTTACTGCCATCAGCATCCATGACACAGATTTCGGAGTTTCCCTACTTATTCGTGGACGAAAAGGCAATCTTACTGCTATCTGGTGACCAAGTAGGAAAGCCACCACTATATTTATCGGTAAGCTTTATCTTGTTACTGCCCTCTGCATCCATGACCCAGATGTCGGAGACCCAGCCTCCTTCATCTTCCCCGGAGTCAAAGGCAATCTTACTACCATCTGGTGACCACGTTTGATTGAAGTAATAAGAAGCACTATTGGTAAGATTTATCTTTTTGCTGCCATCGGCATTCATTATCCAGATATCACTTTTATTCATTAATCCTCTAAAGACAATTTTGGTGCCATCTGGCGACCATGCTGGAGAGTTAAGTTTTTCAGTATCATCGGTAAGCTTTACCTTATTACTACCATCTGTATTCATGACCCAGATAACCCCCCAGTTACTACCTCGATTATAATAAGTGGGTTTTATAAAGGCAATCTTGCTGCCATCTGGCGACCATGCTGGTCCTACATCGGAAAATGAGTTTTGATAGCCTGCGTTTTCGTTTTGCGAGCCGCCGTTGCATCCAGTCAGCAGCAAGGCAGCTGTTAAGACCACTATAGCTACAATTGTTAAGCAGATGATTACTTTTAGTCTTACGAAGACATTGCTAGAAATCCTTTTTATTTTTTTCATAACTATCTCCATTGTAATTTTTATTAAATTATTTAAAACTATCAGACTGTATTATTATATTTTAACTTTTTTCTTTGCTATAAGAACTATGCTACCTACTGCCCCAACCAGTAATGCCAGGGGGCATACGATTGTAGCCAGAATATAAAAAGACGTGTTCATCACCGATATTACCCCACTAAATACATTCTCCGAATATTTTATCAAATGAGCAAACACAAGATTCCCCAGTATCATGCTTAGTACCATGCCAAGAGCTAATACTCCGGTAAGAATAAAAAATACCTTAGCAATCTTTGTAAACTTTGCTTTTGCTGCAAGGATAATCAGTACTATTCCCAGAACGGATAGAACAGCTTGAAAGGGCACACCTATAAGTATACCTATATAGTGAGAAAGGTATAAATACTCAATACCGGCTGTATACATACCAGCAAAATACATAATAAAGAAAGCAAATGTTATCCAGAAAATTACAACTGTAGAGATATAAATTTTATTCTTAGCAATCATTGTTGTTCCTCCTTTAATATTTTCCATATGTTCATGTAATAGGCTCCCAGGAAGCTCTTTAAGTATTCGAAACCATGTCCGTGAAGTCTTATTTTCCCTCAGCATATCTTTAAATGTTTGCTCCATGAGAGTCTTATATTCCTTTAGATATGATTTGGGATAAAGATTTAAAAGCAGTCTATAAATCTTAATTGTATTAATATTTCTTTCTTCTCTCATATTTTAATCATGAAAATTTTGGTAATTCCATTCCTTTTAAAATATTTCTTTTCTGTGCTAATTTGATTGCATCTCTGTACCGTTCCAATTCCATAGATAATTGTTTTCTGCCAAGTTCTGTTAAGCGGTAATATTTTCGCCTTTCATCATCAAACTCTGGATCAGGTCTCTCATATGCTTCCTCTATCAATCCATCGGCAAGCATTCGCTTAATATTACCATACAATGTTCCAGGTCCCATTTCTATTTTTCCATCCGAATCGTAATCGACTTGCTTCATGATCCCATAACCATGTCTTTCTTTGCTGCTAAGAGCTAAAAGAATATAAAAAACAGAAGGAGTTAATGTTTGCCTGTATTGTTTTTGTTGCATAATAGTTAATATCATATATCGAAAACGGATATATTGTCAATAGATATTCCAGGGTCTAAAACTTGGTTTGGGTATGTTCAATTTAAAAGTAAAAATACAATTTAGAGGTAATATTAATGTAAAAATTTTCATAAAAAAAGGAAAAGAATATTAATAATTATTTTATTACAAGTTCAACCACATCTTTTAAGTATTATTAATCTATAACTCAGTAAATGACACAAGTAATCCAGTAATAATAATTTGAATTTTTTTCATTTTATTTTTTTGGTATCTTTTTAAGATTGTAATTAGTTTAAGAAATAATCAATACTATTTAATTACAAAAAGATCTTTGAAATTGATTATTTTCTTCAAAATTTGGTTCGAAATTCTACTACTTGGGGTAGCTATTAAGACATATTTGTCTAATAACTCTTAATCAT
>CAZYQD010000122.1:0-2796 GCA_964649405.1 uncultured Actinomycetota bacterium | reverse complement strand
AAAGGCGGTATTGCCGTTTCGGTCCTTAAAAATAATTTCTGCAATGTGTGCAATATGGAGATACCGACGATTGCTGCCGAGAAGATCGAGGACATAGATGAGATCTATAGTTGTCCGTTATGCGGAAGGATTGCCGTTATCTACAGGAGTGAAATTGATTCTATTAGGAAAGAACTGGAATCTTAAATGGCAGGGGAGTCTACAAAATATTTAAAAATATATTTCGATGGCGGTTCAAGGGGAAATCCTGGCCCGTCTGCAGTCGGAGCCGTAATATTTGACGATAAGGGTAACAAACTCGAAGAACTCAGCGCTTTTATCGGAAAGTATACTAATAATATGGCAGAGTATATGGCGCTTGATAAGGTCCTTGATCTGGCTGAAAAATATAGCTCCAGGGAAATAATGCTTTTTACCGACAGCGAACTTTTAAGTAAGCAGATAAAGAAAATATGGAAGATAAAAGACGAAAATATTTTAAAAGTATATCTTAAGGTTTCCGGGAAACTCGCAAGATATGATCTCGTGGATCTTAGACTTATTCCACGTGAGCAAAATAAAGAAGCCGACAGGCTCGTAAACAAAGCTCTGGATAAAAAAGACCTCACCTACGAAGGAGAATCAAATATAAGTTTCGGAAATATAGATGATTAGCCCTTGTATGTAAATATTATTTTATATTAAACTCTCTTGAGTTTAATATCCTATCATTTAATTTAGGGGCCCATGAATGCAAAATTGTATAAGGTAATAATCGTGGGTGCAGGCCCCGCTGGCTTGACAGCAGCTATATTTGCTCAGAGAAAACGACTTCCCGTGTTACTACTGGATGGCGGCATGGCCGGAGGTCAGCTAAAAAATCTGTATCCACACAAACCAGTTTATAACTATCCGGGTTATGCTAATATCAAAGCAGCCGATTTAGCTAAAAAAATGAAGGAGCAAGCAGAGCAGGAGGGGATTTCTTTAATGGAGAATACGCCTGTACGCATAATATCTAGAACAAGAAACGGCAATTATGATCTGGAGGTTCCTGGTGTGCATTACCAGTCGCAGTCTGTGATTTTGGCCTGTGGTATGGGTCTTTTTGAACCCTCAAGGCTTAATGTTTCGGGAGAAAGCAAATTATCAGAGAATGGTATATTTTATAATATAAAGAATGTAGAAGATTGGCAGGATCAGCGTGTGGTAGTTATTGGAGGAGGAAACAGTGCGCTGGATAACTCTATTTTTCTATGCGGCCATGCTCGCAAGGTAACAATCGTACATCGGCTAACTTATTTCCAGGCCGATGCAGTAAGTGTGAAACGGGTAAAGGAATTATCCATAAAACTTCTCATGGGATGGAATGTAGAGAGAGTTACAAGAGAGAAGAACCATATCGTTTTGTATTTAAAGGATATGGACGGGCAAAAGCAAGATAGGATATTTGCAGACCGCGTACTCATAAATATTGGTTTCAAAAAAAGTTATTCATTCCTGGATACTCTGCCTCTTGCCAGGGATAAAAAAGGAATTATCGTGGACTCTGAGATGAAAACTACACTACCGGGAATATTTGCTTGTGGTGATTTGGTAAGCTATCCGGGGAAAGTCAGACTCATCGTCACAGCTATTGGGGAAGCTGCTACCGCAGTCAACAGTGTTGAAGAATTTTTAAAAGTAAAAAATTAAGTGAGGTCAACAATGAACACTGAAAATATATTGATCCTTTTTCCGGGACGTAATGTCGGTCTCAGAATCATACAAAATCTTGCGCAACGCTATAATCTTATGGTCGTCTTGTTTTCCAAAGACGAGGAGGAATATTTTAACCGGAAAATTGAAAACCTGGAAAATGTTAATATTGTTGTAGTAGAAAGAAGTGTTGCAGCTTTTTGGGAAGAGCAAAAGGGTCGCTTAATAGATTTTTTAACCCGGATCAGGGCTATAATCTATTTTATGAGTACAGATTGGCTTACTATGCACATTGATCATAAAGGGGAAGTCTGGGCCATTGACCATACCAGCATAGAAAACAAGAAGTTTGCTATTATGGAAAAGATTCTGCATAGTTTAGATGAAGAGAAAAAGACCACCTGGATCAACCTTGCCTACGGCAGTCACAAACGGGATCCAGAAGGGAAAATATTCTGTAATACTCGATATGGTCTGACAGGATTCTTGAGAAGCATTGAACTTGAGCCCAAACATAAAAACCTTAAGATCATCAACATCTGCCTGAACTATTTCCGCGAGCATAAAGATAAAAATAAACCAGTGCACTGCGAGCACTGCGTATCTGAAGAGCTTGATACTGCCGGCCTTTTAAAAACAACCGGCAATGATTTTGTTTCTCTGGTTATCCAGAGCATAAAGCGGTTATAGTGGATTGCTCTCAGGCCCCTTATTGATTTTCCATAAAATACCTTCTAATATATAAACGGAGTTAGCCGAGTAGTCGCGCAGGTTTTACCTGCGAGGAAAGTCCGAGCTCCGCAGGGCAGGATGCTGGGCAATACCCAGCGGGATCTGTTCCAAAACTGATCCAAGCGCCAGTGCAACAGAAAATATACCGCCAGGATTTATTCTGGTAAGGGTGAAATGGCGAGGTAAGAGCTCACCGGCAGTCTGGTGACAGGCTGGCCTGGTAAACCGCATCCGGAGAAAGGCCAAATAGGGAAGTATAAGGCGGCCCGTCTTCTTCCGGGTTAGGCCGCTAGAGGTAAGTAGTAATATTTACCCCAGATGGATGACTACTGATGTTTATGGTGAAAATCATAGACATTACAGAACTCGGCTTACAGGCTAACTCCA
>CAZYQD010000121.1:0-2810 GCA_964649405.1 uncultured Actinomycetota bacterium | reverse complement strand
CCGACTTGAACGGACAACCTGCTGATTACAAATCAGCTGCTCTGCCAATTGAGCTACACCGGCAAACTAATTTTGCCTAATAATTATTATCATACGATTAAATAATGTCAAGGCGTAAGAATACCGGTACTCAAATAAAGCTGAGTGATTTTACTTAAGAATCCTTTAACTTTTTAACAGCTAATTTTATAGCTCCTTCTGCAGGATTTTTTATCATGGGTATAAAGTTGACTTTTGGAAAGTCTTCTTTAACCCTGCTCATTAAAATGTTTTTAAAATATTCTTCACATTTAAACAGGCTGCCTGTAAAAATAAGATCGAAACTCTTATTTTTAAAACCCAGTTTATCGGCAACTGTAATTACAGAAACAGCAGCTTCCTCCGCTTCCTTAACCAGTATATCCATACTTACGCTGTCTCCCATCCGTGCAGTCATGCAAACTGTTTTTGCCAGCGCCCCAATTTTCACCTTTGAAAATGGCTCGTCATATGCCCATCTGACTAGATCCAAAACCTTTTTTAAATTCAATTCTTTTAATATGGTTTCGGAAAGGAGAGTTTTTTTACCCCTTCCATCGTAAGCTCTCATAACTGCCTTTAAAGCGCTAAGACTTACCGCATATCCGCTACCTTCGTCCGCAAGGATATAATCCCAGCCGCTTGCCCTTGCCTGCTTGCCATCTTCGTTGATACCCAGACAATTTGAACCTGTCCCGGCAATTACTATTATTTTATTTTTATTTTCACTCCCTATTTCGATACCAATTCTGGTATCATTACAAATAATGGTTCTTTTTGGATCAAGATGACTGCCAAGTTTATTATTAAATACGATTTCTGTGTAGGTTTTACAATCTTCCTCTGTATCATTTCCTGCAAAACCAAAGCAAGAACTTATAAAGTAAACATCTTCAGATGTTTTTAATTCTTTAATTGCATTAAATACTGCTTTATTGAGATTTTCTATTGCTTTAGCAATTCCAACACTTTTATAGCTGCTTGCACCCGAAACTACCTGAGCAACTGCTTTTCCTCTCACATCGGCAATTTGAACAGTAGTTTTTGTTCCACCGCCGTCAACACCCAGAATATATTTCATTTGTAAAAAATTCTCCCCTCGAAATTTTTATCTTACTCTCAATATCGCACTTACAATCAATCTGCATAAAAAAATAACTTTTATAAGACAAAGTTATCGTAAATACAAATTTTCTACACTTTTATATTAAAATATTTTTTCCGTTAAGTCTAATTCTTCTGTATTAAAATAATCCTTCAATACCTGTCGTTTGAGAGAATGCTACTTTAAAAAAAAAAAAAATTAAATATAATTATGAGTATAATAATCACTTTTATCCATGAGGTTCTTGGTCAGGCAGTGGCATTTCAGGAGGTTTATTATGGTATCAGTCGGGAATATCAGAGAAAGCGCAGCTGCAGGCACTTTTTATCCAGGTAATGCGGATGTTCTTCGAAGGCAAATAAATGATTTTCTTTTAAATGCAAGATCGGAAGATATAAAAAACATCAAATCGATCATATGTCCCCATGCCGGATATATTTACTCAGGCCAGGTCGCTGCATACTCCTACAGACAGATAAAAGGGGGAACATTCGATAGTATCTTTATAATAGCACCTTCTCATGCGGAATATTTTGATTTTATTTCTATTTTTAACGGAGACGCTTACAGAACCCCCCTGGGCCTTGTATATGTCGATAAAGAAAGATCAAGGATCCTTGCAGATAAAAACCCCCGGATAGAACTGTCGAAGTATGGTCATAGAAGCGAGCACAGTCTTGAGGTACAGCTTCCCTTTCTGCAGGTTTTATTTGAAAATATAAAGATTGTGCCTATAGTAATGGGGCAGCAAAACAGCAAGAATATAAAAGAGCTGGGCAGTGCCATAGGAACCCTGTTTAAAAACGAAAATATTTTGATTATTGCAAGTACCGACCTATCTCATTATTATCCTTATGATACCGCTCTGGTTTTGGACGGAAAAATAAAGGAACTCGTAAATAATTTTGATTCTGAAGATATGATGTCCAATTTTCTCAATAATGATGTTGAAATGTGCGGCGGCGGTCCTGTGGTCTCCGCTATGATTGCCTCGAAAAATTTAGGGGCGAACTCCTCCCGAATTTTAAATTATAAGAATTCCGGAGATGTTACAGGCGATAGAAGCGCGGTAGTTGGATACCTCTCGGCAGTCTTTTATAAAAAATAAATTTCTCTGGTTTTAGCAATATCATTTAAAAAAGGTGAAAAATATGGATGAGATCGAACTAACTATAGAATACAAAAAGACACTTTTAAAAATAGCACGGGAATCGATCACGAATACAGTCCACTTTGGAACCGTTCCCGAATACAGAATAAACGATGCGGTATTAAATATTAAGTGTGGTGCTTTCGTAACCCTTCACATCGGCGGCAATTTAAGAGGGTGCATAGGCAATATAACTGCTGATACCCCATTATGGGAGACTATTCGTAATATGGCCATCGAATCAGCAATGAGAGATCCGAGATTTCCATCAGTTTCCTTAAATGAGCTGGAAGACATCGATATTGAAATTTCAATTCTTTCTCCATTAAAGAAAATAAAAAACCTGGAAGAAATAAAAGTGGGAAAGCATGGATTATTAATAAAGAAAGGTTTTTATCAGGGTTTACTTCTGCCTCAGGTAGCAACGGATTATAAGTGGAACAGGGTTCAATTTCTGGAACAGACCTGTTTTAAGGCCGGTTTAAATAAAGACTGCTATAAACAGATATCTACAGAAATTTATATTTTTTCTGCTAT
>CAZYQD010000120.1:0-2862 GCA_964649405.1 uncultured Actinomycetota bacterium | reverse complement strand
ATTTCTATTATCACTGCTTTCATTTTCCACCACCCCTGCGGATATCAATATAGCTAAGGTTTCCGACCATGGCCAGAACCATAGCTATTATATATATTCGTCCCCGCTCCAATTTTTTCCGGTGTAACGGCATAATCTCTCCCAGTTCCTTTAAGGGTAACCTCTTTGTTTTCATGAGGTCCCTCAGCATAAAGCTGTTTCTTACGATCTCCCTCGCCACTTCTTTGTACTCTTCCCTCAGGCTCTCCTGCCTGGGGGATATTTCTGCCAGTTCTTCCAGAGTAATTCCCCATTTTTGCAGCTCGGCCCTGTATTCCATTATCTCAAGTATCCTCTTCTCATTCTCTTCATCGATCCTGTATTGCTCCATGGAAGCAGAATCAATAAGACCTGCAGCAGGGTCGCTATCGTCATCCAGATTCAGATTCTTTTCTTTACCTTTTTTACTAAGCTTCCGGTAATAATCGATCAGGCGCATATTTATTACGAGCCTTGCAAAACTTAAAAACTTCCCTCTTTTTTTGTCATAGCAGTCCATTGCTTCTTTGAAAGCGGAAAGTCCGACCGCAAGTTCCTCATCAACCCCATATTCCAGAAATTTCCCGGCTCTTTTCTGTGCAACACCTGCAATAAATGGTTTGAACTCGGAAATGAGCCATCCTGCCCTGTCCTTATCATTTCTTACTTCTATTACTCTGTCTTCAAGCGACTGCCTGTGAAACACGAAATCACCCTCTCCTGTACTTTCAAGTATGCCTTTAAATATGACTTCCTCATATTATAAAATAAGTTCGCCTTTTTATAAATCTTTATAGTTGGTATAATTAAAAAATAACTCTTAAAGAAAGGAGGACTCCAATGGACGTAAAGCTTCTTATAACCTACGACCCGGCCCACACCGAAAGCAGTATGGAAAGAATCGAACATCTATTCAAGGAAATAAAGGCAAAACCGAAGTTTTTAAAATCAAAATATCACGGTATTTTCCTTCTGGATGTTTCAAAGCCAAAAGAACTGGTAAAAAAACTTAGAGCGATATCCAAAAAGGACAGGGATCTATTCGGAAAGACATACCGCTACATCCCAATAGACAAATGGGTCAAATCAACCATTCCTGATATGCAGAAAGCAATAAAGTCACTTGTTCCCAAAATCAAGAAAGATGAAAAGTGGATGATGGATATAGAAAAGAGATACTATGACAAGCTGGATTTCAAGGAGCTCATAGTTAAGCTTACCGATGTGGTTGACAGAGAAAAAATAGATCTCAATAAACCCAAAAAGATTATAAAGGTGGAAATTGTGGGAAAGGATGCGGGAATATCACTTCTTGAACCGGACGAGATGCTTCTGGTGTGATGAATTTAAAAATTTTCCTGGCAACAATATTTTACAGCCACAATAGTTGTATCAGATGATCCAATTTAGAAAAATCTTTATCTCCTGTGACAAGCACTGAACCTTTTAGAACTGTAAGCGCCGCAGCAAAAGCATCTGCATATGAAACCGGGTAATTTGCCTTAAGATGTGCAGCCTTCAGGGTTATTTCCAAATCAGCATACAATATTTGTATGGGCATCTCTTTTATTCTTGTCAAGGCAAGCTGTGCACTGTTTATATCCAGTTCCCTTTCAACGATATATAATATTTCCCCCAGATTGATATTTAATAAATATAACAGTAATCTGTTTTTGGCGGCTCCAAGCAATAATTCCCTGACAATTTCCACTCCCTTCTCATTATTAAAAAAGGCCAGTAAGGCATAACTGTCCAGAACATAATTAGAATATACTTTACCCGGAAAGTAAGGATTATTTTTCTCGCTCAATTTCTTCTTTCCTATCATCAAGGAGTGATTTTGTAAGTGATTTTTTAGATTTAAAAATTCCAGCAGAATCTTTAATCACATCTTTCGAGGTCGGAACGATTGCAATAATATTACCATAATCAATGATATTTACTTTATCACCCTTTTTTATATTATATTTTTCTCTTATTTCATTCGGAATCACGACCCATCCTTTCCCGGAAACAGTTGTAGTTTTCATTTTTGCTCACCTTTAAAAGTTATACAAATTTAAAATTATTATATACTAATCCATAAATAATATCTACTATTATTAAAAATTTATATATAGAATATATAGATTAAATAGGGTTTTTTGAAGAATTTAAAAAAATAAAATATATCTGGAAGGTTTATTATGGAATGAAAATTTTTATCCTTTTATTACTTTCTTCCAATTCCTTTTCTAAAGTATTTGAAAAATCTGTCCTGATACTGTTCGAACATCCCCCATCTGTCCAGTTCCTGCTTGAGGTCAAACGGATCTATCTCGCCTTTTTCAAATAATTTAAAAAGGATCTCTATTTCATTTCTTGCTATAACCGGGATTCCCATACTATCCCTGGTAACTACCGGAAATCCTCCGCTTCCTACCATTACCGAGCTGTTTCTCATAAGATCCGGAAGCTGAGAGTTATAGGCACTCTCATTTACAATCTCCTGAATGAATTTAGAAAGGGAAACATCCCAGAACTGGTCTATCCCCTTGATAATTGCACTGTAAGGATCCTTTTTCTTATCTATATCTTCGGATATGTTTATAGCCACCATCGCCAGCGAATTGGATACTATATCCATTTTTTCAAAATCTTTACTCAACCTCAAACCGTAGAGAATCATAGCAAGGTCATTGTCCTCCTGGGCAAGCATTTCAAATGCTTTTCTGGCTTCCCCGCTAAATCCCTCTACCCGGAGCATATATGAAGGAGTGATCACTTTAGGCCTCTGCCAGGTTATCCTGCCTTCCCTTATAACCGTTTCTGATTCGGGACTTCTTCCCTCGAAATCAAGATACA
>CAZYQD010000119.1:0-2864 GCA_964649405.1 uncultured Actinomycetota bacterium | reverse complement strand
ATTTCTATTTTAAATTAAGTATATAATGAATTATTATAAATTGCAACAATTAATTATAAATATCTAAAAAAAACCAAAATACTTGTTTAATAATTATTTTTTGATATTAATTGATTAATTTATTAGGTTTTACATATTCTGATATATATTGAACATGGGAAGATACATTGATATAACAATTGTACCTATAAATAAAGCTACGGCCAGAAGCATAATAGGTTCAAGTATAGTGACAAGTATGTCTATGGTATTTGACACTTCTTTCTCATAAAAATCAGCAATTTTTGAGGATATTTCATCAAGGGTACCTGTTCTCTCCCCAACTGCTATCATTTGTATCATCATGGGTGGAAAAACTTCCATTTCTGACATCGGATCGGAGATATTCTCTCCCTCTCTTATCCCCTTTTTTATTTTTTCGAGTGCATTACTAATCAATATATTATCGGCAACTCCTTTTGCAATCTCCAGAGAATTCAATATTGGAACTCCGGTAGCAAGTAGTATGCCAAAATGTCTGCTGAATCTGGATAACGACATTTTTTTAAAAAGATCCCCAAACTTTGGAATATGTATTTTGAAGCTGTCCATAACATATCTTCCCCTGGAGCTTCTTACATATTTTTTGAATAAATATCTTCCCCCGAACACTACTACAAATAAAATAATGTAGAAATAAAACTTCTTGAATAAATTTCCTATGGATATAATCACCTGAGTTATCATCGGCAGTTCTGCCCCAAGTTCGTCATATATGCCCTGGAAAGTGGGGACCAGAAATATTATTATCACCATGGATATGACAACTGCAAAAGCAAGGACAAACTTTGGATAAGCAGTTTTATTTCTTATCTTCATCTTTATTTCTTCATCTTTTTCCAGGAAATCGGCCAGATCATTCATAGTCTTATCCAGTACTCCTCCGATTTCACCAGCACGTACCAGGCTTACGTAAAGTCTATTAAAAACATTGGGATATCTTTCCATTGATTCCGAAAGAGAGTGTCCCGATTCTACATACATTCTGACTTCTGAAATTATAGTTTTAAATTTTGGATTCGGGGTCTGCTTCTCCAGGACAATAAGTGATTCAAGCAGTGACATCCCGGAAGAAATCAAAGTTGAAAACTGTCTGGTGAAGACTACCATATCTCTGATCTTGATGCGGTTGAAAAAACTAAAACTTATTGTTTTATTTTTGAATTTGCTTTTTTCTTCTTTAGGTCTATCGATGTTGACTATAAAATAACCCATACCTTTTAACTTCGATATTACTGAATCCTGCGTATCCGCATCAATGGTGCCTGCCACTGTTTCACCTTTAGAATCTCTGACAGTATAATTATATTCTGACATAACCCCCGACCTTTACATGGACTATTCCAGGATGGATCCTACTCATTGATCATTCTTTTTACTTCATCTATACTATGTGCTTTTTCTAATGCTGTTTCTTCAGTAATTTTACCTTCTTTATAAAGATTCGCAAGCGACGTATCCATGGTCATCATTCCTCTTCTCCCACTGGCCTGTATCGCTGAATAAATCTGGTGGACTTTAACTTCTCTGATCATATTTCTTACAGCATCGTTAATAAACATCAATTCGGTTGCAGGTATCCTCCCGTCTTTATTAACATTTGGTATTAATTGCTGCACAAGAACCGCTTTTAAAGTTCCCGCTAATTGAGCCCTTACCTGTTTCTGTTGATGTGTAGGAAAAACATCTATGATTCTATCAATTGTCTGCGGTGCATCCTGGGTATGCAAAGTCGAGAAAACAAGATGTCCGGTTTCTGCTGCCGTTAGTGTACTGGTTATTGTCTCCAGATCTCTCATTTCTCCCACCATTATGACATCGGGGTCCTCTCTTAGAATATATTTAAGGGCTTCTCCAAACGAGTATGTATCAGTTAATACCTCTCTCTGGGATACGATGCTTTTTTTATGTGTGAATAAATATTCTATCGGATCTTCTATTGTTATAATATTTTCGGACCTATTTTTATTGATCATATCAATAATGGCAGCAAGTGTAGTCGATTTACCGCAGCCGGTAGGACCTGTTACCAGAACCAGACCTCTGGGATAATTTGCAAATTCTTCGATTTGCCTGGGCAGATTCAATTCTTCGATGCTTGGTATTTCTCTTGAAATATATCTGAACGCAGCAGCCAGCGAATTTCTTTGATAATAGTAGCTGCACCTGAATCTTCCTTTACTCTTCATTGTATACGAAAAATCTACTGTGAGTTTTTCCTTAAGCCTTTTATTTTGTTTCTCATTTAATATTCCGGTAAGCATTTTCTCTGATATTTCAGGTGTGACATCTCCGAATTTTTCAAGTTTTATCAGTTTTCCGTGGACCCTCATTATCGGAGGAAGAATACATACGATATGCACGTCAGATGCACTACTTTTTATAGCCTCAAATAAAATATCATTTATATCCATATTATCCTCGTTTATTCTAACTATTGTTTTATAATGTTTTTTAAATACTATCTAAAACCATTTCTTTGATATCGTCCGTTCGGGGTAATATACCAAACCAGATTTTAAAAGATAATGCTGCCTGGTTTATCAACAGGTCTATGCCATTTAAAGCCATTGCTCCCTCTTCTTTTGCTTTCTTTAAAAACTTTGTTTCTACCGGCCTATAGACCATATCAAAAATAAATTTCCCCCTGAGGTTCCAGTTCTCCGGTACAGGCAAC
This sequence comes from uncultured Actinomycetota bacterium, assembly GCA_964649405.1. GTDB lineage: Bacteria > Actinomycetota > Humimicrobiia > Humimicrobiales > Humimicrobiaceae > Hydromicrobium. Next base: position 148 of record CAZYQD010000119.1, on the reverse strand, counting down.
ATATCTTTTTTTAATCCGGTATCCATCCCAACCGGAGTGCAATTGACTATCAAATCGATATTCTTAATTTCATCGCTTATATCATCAATGCTATTTAAAGCTTTTATTTTTTCACTTCCTTCGGATTTTAAATCTTTTATGATACGAG
>CAZYQD010000118.1:0-2875 GCA_964649405.1 uncultured Actinomycetota bacterium | reverse complement strand
CACTTAAAAATATAAAAAAGAGCCTGCTTGATAAGCATTATTTAAGAAAACATGGGAAAGGTGCTTATTACGGGCAAGGAAATACTTCTTACTATTCCAAACATAAAAATTAAGCTTATCGGTACAATGATAATATAACGGAAATATTGTAGAAGAACAGGCGGGTACTGTTTTTTTATATCAATTATAGACTGCCCAATTTTTTGAAGTCGTCTTTTAAGTCTTGATATAATGATTTATAAATCGAATATAATTTCTTATATCTTTCGATATTTTCGGCTACAGGATTATTTTCTTTATTTTCGCTTAATATTTTTTCGATACCTTCTTTAATACTGTTATATATCCCGCATCCTGCGCCTGCGATGATGGCGGCTCCGAAAGCGGCACCTTCTTCAATATTCAAAGTAACTACTTTTGAATTAAAAACATCTGCTATGATCTGTCTCCAGGTATCACTTTTTGCGCCACCGCCAAAAAGGATTATTTTATCCGAATTGATATTTAGGTCTCTCATCAGAGTGAGACAATCAAGCTGGCTGAAGGCTACTCCTTCCATGATCGATCTTACAAAGTGATCCGGACCGTGCAGATAAGAAATGCCAAAAAATACTCCTCTTGCATCCGGATCCGTATATGGTGTCCTCTCACCTGATAGATACGGTAAAAATATAAGTCCATCTGATCCTGCCGGAACTTGTTCTGCCTGTTTATCCAATAAACCATATTTTTTTGTATCCGGAAAATTCTTGATTATTTCTCCGGATGGACCAAACTTATCAAAATACCATCTGAGTGATCCGGCAGCTGAAAGTGTAACTCCCGTGAGGTGCCATTTACCGGGAACAGCGTGGCAAAAGGAATGGACCCTGCCCTGAGGATCATATAAAGGTTTATCTACATGTGCAAATACTACACCTGAAGTTCCTATTGAATCAGAAATAAGTCCACTTTTAATAACACCACTGCCGACTGCTCCGGCAGCATTATCACTGCCGCCTCCAACTATGGGTGTACCTTCAATTAGACCTGTAAGGTTTGAAGCTTCTTCACTTACTTTTGAAGATATTATATCGGATTCAAATACTTCCGGAAGTAGAGACTTTTCTATATGTAGCCCGTTTAAAATTTCATCTGACCAATTTCTGGAAGGTATATCCATAAGAATTGTACCGGAAGCATCGGAAACTTCAGTTGCATATGTGTTTGATAATCTGTATCTTATATAGTCCTTTGGAAGAAGTATTTTTGATACTTTCTTATAATTTTCAGGTTCATTTTCTCTTAGCCATAGTATTTTAGGTGCAGTAAATCCGGGAAGAGCTCTATTATATGATAGTTTTATAAACCCATTATGACCAAATATTTCATATATGGTCTCGCATTGCCTGAAAGTTCTTTGATCGCACCAGAGTATCGCGGGTCTGATTACATTCCCACCTTTATCCAAAAAAATACTTCCGTGCATCTGCCCCGATAGGCCAATACAGGCAATATTTTTGGGAGAGATCTTTGATATTTTTATAACTTCTTTTATGGCATTTATTGAAGCAATCCACCAGTCATCCGGGATCTGTTCAGCCCAGCCAGGTTTTGGAGTTAATAATTCATAATCGCTTGTACTTGAAGCTATCAGTTTGCTGTTTTCATCTATTAACAGAGCTCTGGTTGAACTTGTTCCTATATCTATGCCTAAAAGAAATCTCATAACTTTTGATATAGCTGCTTTTTCTATTATTTCATTGTTTTTGCTAATATTAATTCGATATCACCACGGTGATTTTCCGGATCAAAGTAAGCTTCTATTATTTCTTCGTTGGGCAAGCTATTGATTCTTTCATTCATAATGTTCATTACAGTAGAATTTATTTCAATAGCTTTCTGGACAGACATTCTTTCCGGATTGATATCTATACCAAAATACTCATTGTATCCTGCCATTTTTAATGAAAAAAGCGAAGCTTCAGCCTGCTGCCATTCAATAACTCCAACATTTAAATCCTGGTCATAATTACCCATAGGCTGGCTGTTCCAGTGAGTATGGAACAATCTGCCGTCTCTTGTTATTCTACTGAAAGCATATGGAGCATCTTCAAATCCCATTCTGATATGTCCTATTTCGGGCTGCATTCCCAATAACTTATAACCTTTTTCAATAAGATCTCTATTGATCTTGGATTTTAATCTTGATTCAATATCCCGGCAAGCCAGTAGTCCGTCAACGGTGGTTCTATAAACATTGTTTGGAGCAGGTTCATATGGTTTTGGTTCCAGAGCTACCGGAACACCTGGAACTTCATCCATTGCGTAGGCCACAGCATCTTCAAATCTATCCCACATATCATAATAATTCGTACCCAGAGAGTAAAGATAACCATCAGATCCCGGCCATATACCGGCATGGTGCAAACCATTATTTTTTACAAATTTCAAACAATTTATCAGAGTTTCTATTGCTTTGTTTCTATATTTATCAATAGGATTTGATAGTGAACCAAATTCATATTCTTTTGGATAAAATATTGAAGGATAACAGGAAAGCAGCTTAATCCCGGTCTCCTGCTGGAGTTTTTTATAAAGGTGATAATTATCTTCATTTGCTTCTGAAGGGTAATGAGCCTCTATGGCTTTAATTCCATATTTTGCCATTTCTTTTGCCATTTCCAGTCTCTGTGAAATATCTTTATTAAGTACAAATGCTTCATGAAATCTTCCACCAACTGGCGTAAAATACCATATACCTATAGAGATTTTAGGATCAAGGTTATATGTGTTTAGATGTTTTATTAGTTCTTCTTTCGACCTTCTCTTTTCCTGATAACGAGTGTTTATAATGTTTTCCATTGGACCTTCCTATTGTTAAAATTATGTTAAA
>CAZYQD010000117.1:521-2965 GCA_964649405.1 uncultured Actinomycetota bacterium | reverse complement strand
GTCATGCCGGACCTCAAACGCTGATCATAGAGTAGTCCTATAATGGCGCGATCTATCTGTGAATATTCTTCGGTGCTGGTCCATCCCTGGTAAAAAATGCTCTCCTGATAACGCCATGAATCATTCATCAGTCCGGTACCCTGGGTTAATTCTTCCCGGATCAGATGGGAGCGTTCCTGCTGATTTACCCCGTCCAGGGCAATAAGGATATTAGCTTTGAAGATATCCCCGTCGGCATCCCACCAGCCCCAGAAAAATCCCATATTTCCTGGTATGTAATTGGGTTCTATTGATGAAAATTGGTTTACATTTGTAAAGTATATATCTACATTCTGGTTATCGGTATCGATACTAAAAGAAGTGCTGCTTGACAGATTGTTTAGTTCAGCTACTACATGATTCAGTGTTTCCAAATCTGCATCTGTGGGTGAACCATTAATTTTGATTCTGATATCGTTTGCCCATTTGTGCAATACAGAACCCGAAGAACCATATTCGGCGCCAAACGCTATTTCAAAGAAGTATTCTAACTCCTGTCCACCATAAGTCCCTTCTTCCTCTTCTTCAGCTTCTTCCTCCTTTGTAGTTTCTTCTTCTTCTTCAACTGTTACTTCTTCTTCAACCGAAAGAGCAGTTTCTTCCTCTGATAAAACAGCTTCTCCTGTGTTCGTTGTTTCTTCTGCTGCTGGCCCGGTCTTATTACAGGCAGAGAAAAAGCTCAAAAGCAAAAATAAAATTAAAAAAAAGATAATTAATCTAAATCTTTTCATTTATACCTTTTCTAAGAATAATTAACACATTTTAACATTTCTAAAATCTTTAATGAATTTCTTCTCTTAAACTTAAACTGGATGCTATGAGCCCATCTAATTTTTGGGTGTTTTTCGAGTTTTTCTGATTCCGTCTATTTTATTTCCCAGCAAACCGATTATAAATAATATGATTAGAAATACCATATAATAAGCCACTGCATTTTTTACCGTGAAGCTATCTAAACTTATAATACAAAAATCAAGCTTACTTAAAGTTTTTACGGTTTTTAATATATACTCAAAAAAGATTGAGCCTGACTTTAAAATAAAGCCCCCTGCAGGCGGCCATATAATAATCAAGAAAGAAGAAACCATTAAGATAGAGAGAAGAATATAGAATACCGGTATTATCAGCATATTGGCTGCCGGTGAAATCAAAGAAAATTCCTTAAAAAAGTAAGCTGAAACCGGAAATAGGACGGCTTGAATTGATAATGTAATAAGAACAATCCTTAAGAAATATTTTACTGCCGGATTTAAAGATATCAATATATTTTTAAATGGCTTTAATATAAGCGGATAAATAAAAATAAGTGCCGCTATGGAACCATATGACATCCAGAATCCCAGATCATCAAGGAAATAAGGATTGTAAATAATGATTATGATATAAGAAAGATAAAGCAAGATCTTATTGCTGTATTCTCTTTTCCAGCTCCTGGCCAGAAGTACGAAAACAACCATAACTGACGCACGGAGCATACTGGCCCTCTCTCCCACCAAAAAATTATAAACCGCCAAAAAAATGACCGTGGCCCATAATATAAAACCTGATGATTTTACTTTTTTACCAGTCAGATAGATCAAAGAAACAAAAAAAGAAAGATGCAGTCCCGAGATAGCGAAGAGATGATAAAGCCCGCATTTTTTAAAAGCTTCTGTCAAATAGTCCGTAACATTTTTTCTGTCTCCCAGTATTACCGCCTCGGCTACGCAGGCATCTTCGCTTTCCAGGCTGCTGTAAAAAGCGTTTTTCAGACAGCTATACAACCTGCTTCGAAGTTTGAATACCCGATAACCAAAACTTGCCGGCTCCATTTTTTCTATAATTCCATCATGCACATCAAACACTATTGCACTATCTTCTTTATTAGCTGGATATCCGGAGATACTTTTTTCAAGAGTTCCCACCAGTCTCAGGTAATCGTCTCTTAATATCCAATGCGCATCTATGCTATCCGATTTTACATTTATGATTTCTCTCGCATTAAAAAAATAGTCAGAGTTTCTATTATCTCCGGAGGGATATACTTTATTTACTGTAAATAAAAATTCTGTCTTGCCATATCTGTGCACCGGATGGTCAGATACTCTGCCTTCGATAATAATACTGTCTTCGATCGAATTATTATTATACAGGGATAGAAATATATTTTTGCTTTCTTTGTATTTGTATATGCTTATGATCGAGTTCCCTATAAAAAATAGAATAAAAAAGGGAACTATGATAAGAATTGCAAGTTTTGCGGTACTTTGCCGGCTTTGAATTATAGATTTGTCCCGGAGTAAAAACGTATAGTTATCTATAGGTTTATCTTCTTTGGAGGTGTTCGGGAAATTCTCTCTGAATAAAATCTTCCTGGCCATAAGGATCTCTATAGCCAAAAGTATTGCTATGATTATAAGCCTGGC
>CAZYQD010000117.1:0-511 GCA_964649405.1 uncultured Actinomycetota bacterium | reverse complement strand
TATAGATAAATAAATATCATATAGATCATATTCTCTTCCCAAATATATCCCTGCGGTCAGCCCCAGAGCCCAGAAAAGGTAAAACTCCTTTTTTACAAATGATAATATTTTCTTTTTTATATTATTCAGATAGAAACGAGTTTCTCGATTTCTTCATATTTTTTTTCCCCTATGCCTGTCACATTTTTTAATTCTTCTTTTTTCTTAAAAGATCCAATTCTGGACCTATATTCAATGATGTTATTTGCAATTACAGGACCGATTCCCGGAAGTGATTCCAGTTCTTTTGAATTTGCAGTATTGATATTCACAAGTCCATTGTCAGGAAAACCATAATCATCCGAACCCTCGGTAAGAAATAAAGAATCGCTGTCACTTATTTCTTCCCAGGACGGAATATATATCCTCTGCCCGTCAATTACTATCTGGGCAAGATTGATTATCTCAAGACAGGAATTTTCAGTCTGTCCCCCTGCGATTTCCAGCAGATCGATTATTCTTGCTCCGTTTT
>CAZYQD010000116.1:0-3047 GCA_964649405.1 uncultured Actinomycetota bacterium | reverse complement strand
TTTATTGAGAATGAATGCCGGGTTCAAGCAATTGCAGAGAAAAAATATGGGCTTGCAAAAAATATTAAGAATTTTGTCTGTGTTGAGACGGGGACCGGTATAGGTACCGGTGTGTTTATAGATAACAGGCTTGTAAGCGGGGATAAAGGAATGGCGGGAGAGGTCGGCCATATTATAACTAATCTGGCTGGAAACAGAGTATGTCATTGCGGGAATACAGGATGTCTTGAAACTCTGTGTTCAACGAGCTATCTTTTAGAAGATATTGTAGATGATATAAAAAAAAGTGGCACATCTTCCGGGAAGAGTAAAAGCAGTTTAAAACTGGAAGATCTATATGATCTTTATAATCAAGGTGATGAAGTAGCTACTATAAATGTAGAGAAGAACGCCGAATATCTGGGTATCGGAATTTCTAATACAATTAAAATGTTTAATCCGGAGCTTATTATAATTCATGGAGAAGTTATCAAGTTTGGTGAGAAGTATTTAAAAAAAGTAAAGGAATCAGTTTCTAAAAATACATTTCCCAAGGTTAAGGATGATTATAATATTCAATTTTCAAAAATGGGAGATAATGTCGGAGTTGTTGGAGCTGCATCTATTGTTTTTGATAATATCTTCGATCTTGATAGTTCGAGCGTAGCGGGTCATTATATTATAAAAAAGATAATAACCTAAAAATAGACCTGTTTTATAATAAATGTCTTAGGAAAAATACAATATGAGTAAATCTAAATACGTAATAGGCATAGATTTTGGTACTGATTCTGTACGTTCGGTCATCGTCGATGTTTCAAATGGTGAGGAAATATCTTCTCATGTATCATATTTTAAAAGATGGGCAGAAGGGCTGTTTTGCAGCCCTGAGAAAAACGAGTTCCGGCAGCACCCCCTGGATCATATCGAATCCCTTGAAGACTCGATAGTCGGAGCGCTGAAAAAGGTTAATCCGGATACCGGAGATAACATAATAGGAATAGGGATAGACACAACTGGTTCTACCGTCGGACCGGTAGATAAAAACGGTACGGTGCTAGCTTTAAAAGAGGAATTTTCCAATAACCCTGATGCTATGTTCGTGATGTGGAAAGATCACAGTACCGTGGAAGAAGCAGAATTAATAAATAAGGTTGCCAGATCCTGGGGAGGAGAAGATTATACCAAATATGAGGGTGGAGTATATTCTTCCGAATGGTTCTGGTCAAAAATACTCCATGTATTAAAGAAGGATGAGAGGGTTAGAAAAGCTGCTTTCTCCTGGGTGGAACATGCCGACTGGATACCAGCCATATTAACCGACAATATGGATCCGCTTAAGATAAAGCGCAGCAGATGTGCAGCGGGACATAAAGCAATGTGGCATGCTTCCTGGGGAGGACTACCTCCGGAAGATTTTCTTGAAAGGATTTCACCCCTGCTATCAGGATTAAGGGATAGACTATATACTGAGACTTATACCTCGGATGTTCCTGCGGGAGGATTATCTGAAGGGTGGGCAGCAAGACTTGGTTTAAAGAAAGATATTTCTATAACGGTAGGAGCTTATGATTCTCATATGGGAGCAGTGGGGGCAGGAGTTGGACCGGGTATTTTTGTAAAGATAATTGGTACTTCCTGCTGCGATATAACAGTATGTCCCAAAAATGAAATCGGAAAAAAACTGGTAGCCGGTATATGCGGACAGGTTGATGGTTCTGTAATACCGGGCATGATAGGACTGGAGGCAGGACAATCAGCTTACGGAGATGTTTATGCCTGGTTTCGGGACATACTTTCCTGGCCTCTCGAAAATTTGCTTCCAAATATTCTGAATAAGAAAGAGATAGAAAAAACAGTTGATTTAATTTTACCCGGTCTTACTGAAGCTGCTTTTAAAATAGAACCCGGAAAAAACAGTTTAGTAGCTATTGATTGGTTAAATGGAAGAAGGACCCCTTTTGCGGACCAGAAGCTAAAGGGAGCAATCCTAGGTTTGACTCTGGGAACCAATGCACCCAGGCTATACAGAACATTGGTTGAGGCAACTGCTTTTGGTGCAAAAGCTATTATAGAAAGATTTGATCAGGAAAATATTACAATGAACCAGGTGGTGGCCATAGGAGGAATACCTAAGAAATCACCTTTTGCAATGCAAATTTTATCAGATGTGCTGAATATGCCGGTTAAAGTGACAAAATCCAAAGAGGCTGTAGCTCTGGGTGCCGCTATATTTGGAGCAGTAGTAGCCGGAGCATATAAATCAGTTGAAGAAGCCCAGAAACATATGTCATCAGGATTTGAGATTGTGTATTATCCGGATAAGAAAAATACTTTCATTTATAATGATACATATGCCAGATATAAAAAGTTAGGGAATATGCTGGAGAATGAATTGAGAAAATGAGTCTTCTAAAACTAAAAAAAGAAGTGCATAAGGCCAATATAAGACTTTATCAGAGTGGTCTGGTTACGTCTACATTTGGCAATGCATCCGGAATTGATAGAGAGAGATCGATTGTGGCTATTAAACCCAGCGGGGTACCTTATAAAAAACTGACTCCTGAAGATATAGTACTTGTAGATCTTGATGGAAATAAAATAGAAGGAAAGCTGAATCCTTCTTCTGATACAAAAACTCATCTGGAACTCTATAAAGCTTTTTCAGATATCGGGGGAGTGGCCCATACGCACTCAATTTATGCTACTGCCTGGGCTCAGGCACTAAAAGCCATACCATGTCTTGGTACCACTCATGCCGATTTTTTTAATGGAGAGATACCCTGTACCGGGATCATAAAAGACAGCAGTATATTAAAAGATTATGAGCTTGAAACAGGCAGATTAATTGTAGATACTTTTGGATCTATAGATTATCATCACGTGAAGGCAGTGCTGGTTGCATGTCACGGGCCATTTAGCTGGGGAGATAATGCCGAAGAGTCTGTAAAAATTAGTGTTGCACTGGAGGAGATTGCAAAGACAGCACTTTATTCAATAATGATTAATCCATCACTTAAAAATATAAAAAAGAGCCTGCTTGATAAGCATTATTTAAGAAAACATGG
>CAZYQD010000115.1:0-3069 GCA_964649405.1 uncultured Actinomycetota bacterium | reverse complement strand
AGTAATACCATCCCTTTAATGACCGACTGCCATTCAATACCGACGCCGAGTATAGACATTCCATTGTTTAATACACCCATAACCAGGGCACCTACTAAAGCTCCAATAATAGTACCCACTCCTCCTGAAGCAGAGGCGCCGCCTATAAAACATGCACCAATGGCGTCCAGTTCCATATTTTGTCCTGCAACCGGGGAAGCAGCATTAAGACGTGCGGAAAATACAATACCTGTTATTGTAGCCAGTACGCCCATATTCAAATACACCCAAAATAAGACTTTTTTAGTATCGATACCCGAAAGACGTGCTGCTGTTTGGTTACCGCCCATTGCATATATATATCTTCCAAATACCGTATTCTGTGTTACGAATGTATATGCAATAATAAGTATACCAATAAGAACCAGTACAGTCGGCATACCTTTGTAACGGGAAAGCCAGTAGAAAAATACCATAATAACGGAAGAAATTATAAGAACCTGAAGTATAAATAAAGGTAGTGAAGTAACTTCAAAATTATACTTCCTCTTATTTATACGACCTTTAATTGAAAAGAAAATATAAGCAATTATAACTATTGCACCCACCACAAGGGCCGTAATATTGAATTTTAAGTCAGGAAAATTAAATATATCTTTTATAAAACCAGCAGTTAATCTAAGGTAACTATCCGGAAACGGGGCAAGTGTAAGACCCCTGAGTATGGCGTTTGTAAGTCCCCTGAATATAAGCATGCCTGCAAGTGTGGCAATAAATGGGGGTACCCTGATATATGCAATCCAGAATCCCTGCCATGCACCAATAATAAAACCGGCAGCAATAGTAATTATTACAGCCATCCATACATCCATTTTCAACCCGATTATTAATGATCCTGCTATTGCACCGGTAAAAGCAACTATTGAACCGACTGAAAGGTCAATATTTCCGCCCGTAAGTATACACAACATCATACCAATGGCAAGTATTATCACATAACCATTTTGCAGTATGAGATTGGCTACATTCTGGGGATACAGGAGTATGCCTTTTGTTAATATCTGGAACAGAACAACAATAAACAGAAGTGCTATGATCATAGCATACTGACGTATATTATTCTTGAAAACATCGCCAATTTTAGTTTTTCCCATATTATTGCACTCCCTTACTCTGACTCTTCATTATACATTTCATTATTGATTCCTGGGTAGCTTCACTGGCTTCAAGCTCGCCGGCTATGCGACCCTTATTCATAACAAATACACGGTCACTCATGCCAATAATTTCAGGAAGCTCCGAAGAAATGAAAATCACTGATTTACCTTCAGAAACCAGTTCATTTATAATTAGGTATATTTCATATTTTGCACCAACGTCAATTCCTCTTGTTGGTTCGTCCAGTATCAGAATTTCAGGTTCAACAAATGTCCATTTTGAAAGTATAAGTTTTTGCTGATTTCCACCGGATAGATTAGCGGCTTTTTGCATTAAACTAGTAATTTTAATTTTAAGTTTCTTAACATATTCTTCTGCCATTCTTATTTCCTTGTTTTGATCAATAACTGTTTTTTTACTGATTTTTTTAAGTCCGGCAAGTGTCAGGTTTGTTTTTATGTCACTGATCAGCACCAGTCCCGCAGATTTTCTATCCTCCGTACAATATGCGATCCCGTGATCTATAGCTGATCTTATACTTTTAAGATTTACTTCTTTTCCGTTTATTATTATTTGACCGGAAACATTTCTGCCATATGCCTTTCCAAAAATACTCATTGCAAATTCGGTCCTCCCTGCACCCATCAGGCCTGCAATACCAACAACTTCACCTTTGCGAACATTTATGCTTGCATTTTTTATTACCTGTCTGCCTTGGACCATAGGATCATAGACATTCCAGTTTTTAACCTCCAAAGTGACCTCTCCTATATTTGATACACGTTTTGGGAATCTATCTGTCAACGGACGGCCAACCATTCCTTTTATTATTCTGTCCTCTCCAATATCATCTATATCTTTTGTTAGAGTTTCTATTGTGGCCCCATCACGTAAGATTGTTATCCGGTCTGCTATTTTGGAGACTTCATGTATCTTATGCGAAATCATTATTGATGTTATACCTTCTGCTTTAAACTGAAGTAATAATTTTAGAAGGTTTTCAGATTCTTCATCAGTTAGCGCTGCGGTTGGTTCATCAAGTATCAATAATTTGACTTTTTTTGAAAGTACCTTTGCTATTTCAACCAGCTGCTGCTTGCCGACACCAATATCCTTTACTGGTTTCTGTGTGTCTTCATTCAGCCCTACGCGTTTTAAAAGCTGGTTTGCCTCATAATGAGTTCTATCCCAGTCTATTATTTTTTTCTTTGCCCGTTCATTACCCAGAAATATATTTTCAGCAATAGATAAATACGGCACCATTTCTAATTCCTGATGAATAATAACAATACCAACATGCTCGCTGTCTCTTATAGTTTTAAAATGACACTCCTGGCCAAAATATATAATATCCCCGGTATAAGTACCGTAAGGATGTATACCGGATAGAACATTCATAAGCGTAGATTTTCCTGCACCGTTTTCACCTACAAGAGCATGGATTTCTCCTTCAACTACATCCATATTCACATTATCCAGTGCTTTAACACCAGGGAAAATCTTTGTTATGTTTTTCATTTCGAGTATTGTTGATTGCATTTAACAAACTCTCCTATATATTGTTTTTATAAACCACAAGCCGAATACCCTTGCGGAATATCCGACTTGTGGCTTTTTACAAAAAGTAGATTATCTTTTTGTCCTTTATTTGTCAATTATTTCGTAAGATCTGCCTGAGTATAATATCCGCTGTCAATTAGTATCTCTTTGTAATTGTTTTTATCAGCAAATACAGGTATGCATAGGAAGGAAGGAACTATCTTCACAGTGTTGTCATATGTTTTTGTATCATTTACCGGAACTTCCTTACCAGTCATAATAGCATCTACCATTTCCACAACCTGTGCAGCAAGTGTACGTGTATCTTTGAACACAGACATGGATTGTTTGCCGTCGATCATGGCAATTACATTAGCCTTGTCACAGTCCTGT
>CAZYQD010000114.1:0-3135 GCA_964649405.1 uncultured Actinomycetota bacterium | reverse complement strand
ACTTCCGTCCATAATACACCCTCGATACTTCCTGCTCTGTCCTGAAGAGTGACCGAACAGTAGGCTTTGCCGTCTTTCTTCTTCCGTATCTGTTTATTTGCAACAATAAACACGGTGTCGGCTTTTCCTCCGATTTCAAGATCCGATATGAATTGCTTCTTGGTTATTTCCATAGAATTTATGTTTCCAGGTTTATTATAAATCCTCCGGTTATTTGCCAGTTAAACCATTTATTATTTTTTAATATTCCATTTTTCAAGATAATCCAGAATCTTATGGTCGGTCATATCATAATGAATGGGCGTAATTGATATATAATTACTTTTTACCGCACCATAATCGTAACTTATGTCCTTTGCATTTCCTATGAATTCGCCATCCATCCAGTAGTAGTCTCTTCCCCTGGGATCTATTCTCTTTATAAAATTATCCTTAAATTTAGCGTCGCTCTGCCTGGTTATTTTCACACCCTTTATTTCCTTTTTACCGATATCCGGTATATTGATATTTAGAAGGGTTCCTTCGGGAAGCCCACCATTCTTTATTACCCTGGCCGCAATTTTTTTCGTAAAAATAGCCGCATAACTGTAATCGGGATCGACCAGATTGTCTATCGAAACAGCTATTGATGAAATATTGTAAGTCGTTCCTTCAGTTGCTGCCGAAACTGTCCCGGAGTAGATTATGTTTTCCCCCAGATTTGCTCCTCTGTTAATACCGGATATAAGTAAATCGGGAAAACTGTCCAAAATTGACTTGATTGCTATTTTTACGCAGTCAGCCGGGGTCCCGTCAACCGCATATCCAAAAAATTTACCTTTCCTGTATTCTTTTCTTACTGAAATTGGATGAAATACTGTAATGGCATGCCCAACGGCACTTCTTTCCTTATCCGGTGCCACGATTTTTATGTCATAATTTTTATCCTCTGCCAGTACTTTATAAAGAGTAGAAATCCCTTCGGAGTCTATTCCATCGTCATTCGTGAGTAGAATTATTTTTTTATCCATACTTTTAATTTACTTAAGTAATAATTATGAAATTTTACAATATTCTATAGAACTTAGATGACACCATAAAAATAAAGTGCTGCAAGGGTCCCGTGTACAGTTGCCAGCACAGCAGTAGTTATAGCAAAAATTTGATGAAGTTTGAAGAAAATTTTTTTTCTTTTTACTCTTTTCATTCTGCCTACGGTTATAAATATGATAGTGGTTATGAGTAGTACATATGTAGTTATTCCAAGAGATATAATAAAACCAAACATCGTTACCCTTTCTATAAATGATTAAGTAAAAAGCCCTTTAATTTATCAATAATTATATACCAAAACGCAGTATTTTTTATCTTTTTATTTATGTTCTTATCGGTGTCCAAATTCTTCTATACAAGTCTGTAGCCTATCCCGGGTTCTGTTATTAAATGTTCGGGTTGTGCAGGATCCTTCTCTATTTTTTTTCTTATCAGTCCAATATATACTCTTAAATAATGAGATTCCTTTATATATTCAGGACCCCAGACTTTTTCAAGCAGATATTTCTGGGTTATTATTTTTTCCCTATTTTGAGCCAACACCTTTAAGATATCATATTCAATTGGTGTGAATTTAACCTCTTCCTTACCGACTTTAACACTTCTGCTTATTAGATCTATCACAAGATCGCCAAGCTTAATTACTGGTTCAGTAATTTCTTTTTTTGCATGCCTTAAGGCAGCATTGATGCGGGCAAGTAACTCACCCATTCCGAAAGGTTTTGTTACATAATCGTCTGCACCGGAATTTAATGCAACAACTTTATCGGCTTCGCTTTCCCTGACTGAAAGGATGATTACAGGAGTATTTGAAAACTCCCTTATCTTTTCTAAAACTTTAAGTCCATCAATATCCGGCAGGCTTAAATCCAGTAAAATCAAATCAGGCTTGATAAAGGCAGCTTTTGTGATACCAATCTGGCCATTTTCTGATTCCTCTATTAAAAAACTATGTGCAGCCAGTGTCACTCTGAGAAGTTTTCTAACTTCTTTTTCATCATCTATGATTAAAATTGTTTCTTTTTTTAAATTCATTGTTTACCGTCAAGTCGATAATGGTTTGGATTCAGTTAAAGTCTTATTCAGACTTATCAGAATCAATCATCACATTATTATTTATCTCCGGCTGGGAATAAACCGGCAGAGTAAAAGTGATTTTAAGACCATTGCCATTATGGGATTCTGCCCAGATTTTTCCTTTGTGAATTTCTATTATTGATTTACAAATTGGGAGTCCGAGTCCGGTTCCATGGATGCTTTCTGAAATCCTGACTCTATGAAATTTATCAAATATTTTTGCAATTTCTTTCTCCGGTACTCCTATACCATTATCAATTATGCTTACATTGAGATTTTCAGGATTTTTAACAATTTTTATAATTATCTTACTTCCAGGTTGAGAATATTTTACAGAGTTGTCCAGAAGATTTACAAAAACCTGCTCCAGCAATGAAAAGTCACCCCATACCAGAGGAACATCTTTTTGAATATCGATTGCTAACTCCCTTTCTTTAATGTTCTCAACTCTCTTTATTGCTACTCCGATTATATCCGTGATATCGCACCATTCATATTTTAAATTCGGTGAACCACTTTCGATTCTTGCCATATCCAGTAAATTATTGACAATAGTCAACATCCTTAAAGAACTTTTATTGATATTCAGGATCAATTCTTTTCTGTCTTTTTTATTGAGTATCTTCTCATCCTCTATAAGAGTAGCGGATGAACCAATAATTGAAGTAAGCGGAGTTCTTAAATCATGAGATATTGAATTAAATATTGCATTATATAGTTTCTGGGATTCTTCAAGTATTTTCGTATTGCTTAATCTCTCATTTATCCTTACTCTATATAAAGCATTTCCCATCAATCCGCTGATTGCTTCAATAATATTCTTTTGTTCTGCGGTCAGCAATTGGTTTTCGATATTTAAGGAAATACCAATAACACCTGTGATTTCATCCTGTGCTTTCATTGGGAAATAAGTTAAGTTACTGTAACTTAAAATATCTGATCCTTTACCTGCTATCTGACCATTCAGTGCGACCCATTCCATAGTAGCCTTTTCTTTTTCATCTGTAATAAGTTCATTCAGAGTAT
>CAZYQD010000113.1:0-3140 GCA_964649405.1 uncultured Actinomycetota bacterium | reverse complement strand
TTCAGTGTTACTGATAATTTTGAATTAAGAAATTTAAGCAATATTAAAAGTATAAGTAAATATGAGAAATCAGGGAATAAAATAATACTATATGGACATGATAAAAGAATGGTAAAAGATGTGGTCAATTTTCTGGTTAATCAAGATGTTGATTTTACTGATCTTCAAACAGAACAGTCTAAATTGGAAGATGTATTTCTTGCCCTGACCGGAAAACAGATAAGAAATTAAGGAGGTTTTTTGAAGTCTCTTTTAAGATTAACAGTAGTTCAAATGAAATTATATTTACGGGAACCAATGGCAGCATTTTTTACCCTCGTCTGGGCTCCTATGATGCTGCTTCTGTTTGGTTTCATCTACGGTAATGAACCAACCCCTTTTTTTGGTGGTCTTGGCTTTATTGATTCCCAGCTGCCGGCATATATGGGAATAATTGTTGTCACTGTCGGCATGATGAGTGTACCTATTTCTACTGCAGAAGACAGGGAGAGGGGTATATTAAAAAGATTCCATTCAACCCCTATGTCTCCGGCAATTTATCTTTTTGCCAATGTTTTTACCTATTTTATTATGTCTTTTATAGGTGTGACCCTGCTTTTTTTACTGGGAAAATTCGTCTATAACGCCCGGTTTGAAGGAAATATTTTTAGTGTACTGGCAGGTTTTACCGTTTCCACTCTGTCTTTTTTCTCCTTCGGGTATCTTATTGCAAGTCTATCACCCACCGCCCGGGTAGCGCAGGTAGTCGGAATGGTTACCGGCTTTCTTATGATGTTTCTTTCCGGAGCAGCTATACCTATGGAGGTTATGGGTGATAAAGTGGCAAATGTAAGTAAATACCTTCCGCTTACCTATGTGGTCAGCTTCTTGAGAGGTTTATGGGTAGGCGATAGCTGGGGATCGCACTGGCTGGATTTAACTGTAATTCTGGGACTTCTGGTAGTAGGAGTAATTATATCTACTGTTACCTTCAAATGGGAATAATTACTTATTTATGATCATTCATTAAATTTAAACATTATATGTTGATCAAATACAATATTGGAAACTCGGTCCTTGAGCTTATTTGTGGAGATATAACAATCCAGGATACTGAGGCAATAGCAAATACTGCAAACAGGAGACTCTCTCCCGGTGGAGGTGTATCTGGTGCCATTCATAGAGCAGCTGGACCGGAGTTATGGGAAGAAAGTAAAAAACTTGGCGGCTGTGAAACCGGTGAGGCAAAATTAACCGGTGGACATAATCTTAGGGCAAAATATGTCATTCATACCGTCGGTCCCGTTTATAGCGGTAGTGCAGACGATGCCCAGGATTTAAAAAATTGCTATAAGAACAGTCTGCTGCTGGCTTCTCAAAAGAAGATCAAGAGTATTTCCTTTCCCTCGATAAGCACAGGAATTTTTGGTTATCCTGTAAAAGAAGCCTCGGTGGTCGCACTTAAAACCATCACTGATTTTTTAAAGGAACATCAGGAAATCAAACTCATGAGAATGATCCTATTTTCAGAAGGTGATTATAAAATCTATAAATCGTCTCTTGAAAAGATTTTAAAGGATTAAGGACGCAGGTTAAGAACACTTTGAAAAACCGCAGTTTCTGCAGACATAGCAGCCTCCTTCTGGTTCCATTATACCTCCGCAGCCATCCTCCGGACATATCATAATGGACCTGGGACCACTGGTCTTACTCAAATCAAACTTTTTGGATCCATTCATATAAAACTCTATTGCTTTACCCATTGCATCCGGACAGGAAAGGACATGTGTTTCTTTATCGGCAATACAGGTTATACATCTTATTCCTATCACCTGTTTCTTTACCGATTCGATATCGATGCCTGACCTGATAGCGACACTTATGAGCCTGCCCACTGCTTCCGTCAGGGCGGTGCAGCCTTCTTCACCGGTATTTATAAATACTTCGCAGATGCCATTTTCATCTGAATTCACGGTCACATAAAGCTTCCCACAATTTCCTATTTTATATTTTTTGGTCATACCATGAGTGACTTCCGGTCTGGAGCGCGGCTTTAATTTCACATCTTTCATTTCTTCTTTATTTTTTTCAAGAATCTCATTTTCTTTTTTGGCTTCAGGGTAATCTTTCTTCTTTTCTTTTATTTCTTTCCAGACAGCAGTTTCTTTTAATCCCTCTTCCGCTTTTTTCTTTCCTTCTACCTCAAGAACCTGGGTTCCCCTGCTCTTGTCCCTGAAAATGGTTATACCTTTACAACCAAGCCTGTAAGCCAGCATATATACATTTTCCACATCCTGGACTGTAGCATCATTTGAAAAATTGACCGTTTTCGAAACTGCATTATCCACGAATTTTTGAAATGCGGCTTGGGTTCTCACATGCCATATCGGAGATATTTCATGCGCCGTGACAAATATCCTTCTGAATCTTGAAGGAACTTCATCGATATCTTTTAAATTGCCTTTTTCGGCTATCTTTTCCATTAGCTCTTTACTATAAAATCCTTCTTTATTTGCAAGTTCCTCAAAATAATCATTGACCTCGACCAGCCTGTCATTATCCATGACATTTTTAACAAATGATAAGGCAAATATTGGTTCTACACCGCTTGAGCAATCAGCTATAATACTCAAGGTCCCAGTAGGGGCTATAGTGGTAGTCGTTGCATTTCTTATCTCGTAACCATCAGGGCTGTCGTAAACACTCCCTCTGAAGTTTGGAAAGACCCCTTTTTCTTTTGCCAGTTCCCGCGATGCGTTTTTGGATTCATCCTGAATAAAGCTCATTATCCTCTGGGCGAGTTCAAGTGCCTCCTCGCTGTCGTATGGTATGCCAAGGATTATAAGAAGGTCCGCATATCCCATAACCCCCAGACCTATTTTTCTGTTGCCATGAGCCATTTTACTTATTTTTTCAAGAGGATACCTGCTCATATCGATAACGTCATCTAAAAACCTTACAGCTGTATAGATGACATTTCTTAATCTGTCATAATCGATTTTTTGAATGCCTTCTTCCTCTTTTACCATATGGGCCAGATTTATGGATCCCAGGTTACAAGCCTCGTATGGAAGTAAAGGCTGCTCGCCGCACGGATTGGTGCTTTCTATCTGTCCAAGGTTAGGGGTAGGATTGTCTTTATTCAGCCTATCAAGAAATAT
>CAZYQD010000112.1:0-3181 GCA_964649405.1 uncultured Actinomycetota bacterium | reverse complement strand
AAATATTTTATATATGGGCATATTTTTATTAATATCGATTTTAAATTATAATTTATACAAGTTTTGAAAATAATTCGGTATTTCGGTATATATCAATAGATTCCTGAAATTTTAGGATTATAGATATAAAATAGAGTTTTGGAAAGTCCTGTCTTTTATGAGAATGAATTTTTTAAATAGATATAAAAATAAAATTCTGCCCGGAAGAATTTTATTTATTATTTTAATACTTCTTTCATGTGTTAATTTTTCTGCCTGTACTTTTTTTTCAAATATAAAAAGCTTTTTTATCGATAAGTTTTCAGTTGACGAAGAAATTGGGGAAGTAACTGTAATCGTGAATGAATTTTTTGATTTACTGATAGATAAAGAGTATGAAAAGGCATATGAATACTTAAGCAGAGAAGATAGATCCATGGGTGATCCTGAAGATTTTTCCGATGAATTTAAAGATGTGACCGATATCGTTTCCATAGATATAAAATGGGTCGATATCAAAAACAATCTGGCCGTTGTGGGGATGGATTTAACCGATTCTTATGATGGAGAAGAAAAAGTATTTAAAGAAATTGAAGTATCCCTCTTAAGAGAAGATGATGAAAGCTGGAAGATAGTATTTTGGGATTAGAAAGACTATATTTAGAATATTTAGAAATAAAGCATTTTAATATAATTTAAAAATCAAAATAAGAAAGGTATAAGTTGAAAGTATTATTTTTAGGAGATATTTTTGGGAAACCGGGAAGGGATGCATTAAGAAAAGAACTGCCGGCAATTGTAAAGGAAAATAGTATCGATATCGTTATCGCCAATGGAGAAAATGCGGCTGGAGGAATAGGGATCACTCCGGAGATCTGTAAGACGTTGCTGAACATGGGAATAGATGTCCTGACATCGGGAAATCATATATATAAGAAAAAAGAGATATATGATTATCTCGAAGAGCAGCCGCGGCTTTTAAAACCGGCAAATTACCCGCCGGGGACCCCCGGAAAAGGATATTATATTATGTCCGATAAGAGAAACAACAAAATAGCTGTGGTAAATATTTGCGGCAGGGTATTCGTAGAATATCTGGATTGTCCGTTCAGATGCATGGATAAAATTCTGGAACACGTAAAAAAAGAAGCCCCGATAATTGTAGTGGATATACATGCCGAGGTTACTTCCGAGAAAGTCGCAATGGGATGGTATCTCGACGGCAGAGTAAGTGCGCTGGTCGGTACTCACACACATGTCCAGACAGCCGATGAAAGAATCCTTCCGGGCGGTACCGCATATATCACAGATGTCGGAATGGTCGGGCCCAGAGATTCGGTTATTGGAGTGAAGAAAGAAAATATAATTGAAAGATTTTTGAAGATCATGCCGCAGAAATTTACAGTGGCTGAAGACGATTATTTGATCAATGCGGTTATTATCGACATAGACGAAAGAAATGGCAACGCAAGAAGTATTACCAGGTTAAATTTTGTGAGTCAACAATGATAATTCTGAAAGTGTTTTGGTACTCAAATGAAAGAATTATATAACTGCCAGTTTGCCAGGGACAGGGCTATTTTCAGGGCATTAAGAACTATTGAGACTTATGACATGATAAAAAAAGGCGATAGCATATTGATTTCTGTCTCCGGTGGACCCGATTCTGTATTTTTGACTCATTTGTTATATCTTGCCCGTCCTTTTTTAGATTTGACCCTTTTTGGCTACACTCTTGATCATATGACAAGGAATGGTGAATCGGCCAGAGATGTTTTATTTGTAGAAAGATTATACAAAAAATTGGACATAGGACTGTTTAAACAAAAAATAGATGCAGCAAGGTGGTGCAAGTCTCATAAACTCTCTTTCCAGGAAGGAGCGAGGAATCTCAGAATTGAAAAACTGCTCGAAATCTCTGACAAAAAAAATATCGGAAAGATTGCCACTGGTCATAATGCAGATGATAATATAGAAACTTTTTTTATGAACCTCCTGAGGGGTACGGGATCAAGAGGGCTATCCGGTATAAGACCGGTGAGCGGTAAATTTATAAGACCCCTTATCGATATTTTCAGAAAAGATATTATTTCTTACCTGGAGGATAAGAAAATATCTTATTGTCTGGACAGAACCAATCTCGAGAATATTTATTTAAGAAACAGGATAAGGAATCTTCTTATACCGTTTTTGAGTAAGCACTTCCGGGTTTCCTTTAAATCCAACATATTGAGATCCATAAGTATATTGAAGGATGAAGATGAATTTTTAAGAGATTACTCGGCAGCCAGGATGACCGGAATGGCTTCGCTTAAAAGTAATAGATTCGGAAAATATATCGGACTAATAAAAATTCCGGTATCAGAGATCCAAAAAGAAGCCATAGCTATCCGAAGAAGAATTACTTTATCGGCTATAGAGATAGTAAACGGTACTCTTGAAGATATAAGTTTTGATAACGTAGATGACTCTCTGGGAATATGCATTTCGGGAGGAGAAAGTAAAATTATACAGATAGGAGAAAAGATAAGAGTTTTTAAAATAGGAGATTATGTTTATTTTGCTAATACTTCCCATGCAGGACTCTTATCGGATGAATTCAAACAATATCTTAAGGCAGATGAAAAAAAGATATACAAAAGGAAGAAGGGAAAAGAGATAAAAGTCGGTACCAGAATGAAGATAAAAGATTTTAATCTCGAGTTGTCATCGGAAGTATTGGACCTGAATAAGGATAAAATAGATTTCAATAAAGCTAAAAAGACAGAAGCTTTTCTTGATTATGCCAGAATAAAGATCCCGGTAAAAGTCAGAAATTGGAAAAATGGGGATAAATTCTATCCTCAGGGTATGAAAAGCGAGAAGAAACTTCAGGATTTTTTTATTGATAATAAAATTCCAATACATTTAAGAAAATCAATTCCTGTATTTACGGATAGCGAAAAAATAATATGGGTTGGTAAATACAGGATCGATGAACGGGTAAAAATAACCGCAGATACAAGAAAAGTGCTTCATCTAAAACTATATAAAAAATGATTTATATATGATTTAATAAAATTATATTTTAATATGGAGTGACCAATGGGATTATTTAAATTCAAAGTGGTTAATGGGGAAAAAGTCTTAATATGCGGCGAAACTAAAGTAAGGATGCTTATAGATAAAAAGAAGCTGCGCAGAAGGATCAAGGAATTAGGAA
>CAZYQD010000111.1:0-3182 GCA_964649405.1 uncultured Actinomycetota bacterium | reverse complement strand
TTATTATTTCAAGAATTAATTAAAAGCTTGAATTTATAAGAGGTTTCAAAATGGCAAAAAATAAACTTAACATAACACTGGATCAAGATTTGATAGAATTTTCTAAATTATATGCTAACGAGCAAAGAACAACTGTTTCCGAGCTTATTTCACAATTTCTATTAAATCTTA
This sequence comes from uncultured Actinomycetota bacterium, assembly GCA_964649405.1. Lineage (GTDB taxonomy): Bacteria > Actinomycetota > Humimicrobiia > Humimicrobiales > Humimicrobiaceae > Hydromicrobium. The sequence continues at coordinate 3,011 of CAZYQD010000111.1, read as the reverse complement.
AAAGAACTAAGTCGCAAGATCCGACAGATGTAATAATATCAGATCCTGAATTTAATGATTCCCTACTTGAAACAATCGCAAGAATTAGGGGTGGCAAAGAAAAATGGTTAACATATAAAGAAGTTTTTAAATGAATATTTTATTTAGTGAATCATTTTTACGATCACTTAAGAAACATTCTTCTTTAAAGGAAGCAATAAAGAAAAAAGTTGATATGATAATTCAAAATCCTGTATCTCTGGGTGAACCTTTAAAGGGTAATTTCAGGGGTTATTATAGTACCACTGTTAAAAAAAACTTTCTGATAATATTTTCATATTGTAATTCTTGCAGGAAAAAAGGTGATGATAAAATCATCCTTTGCAGCAATTGCCCGCAATGTGATGATGATACCCTAAAATTTATTGATATTGGACCACATGAAAGGATTTATAAAAAGTAGCTTTTACAATATATTAAGTTTCCATAATTAAATATAAAAGGAAAGTAAATAGAAAAGTGTATATCTTATTAAGAAATTTAAAAGATTTTGGTGGATTATTTTATTAGTTATCGTATTCGGATATATGACTGGAAATATAAAACCCCAAGTTATTTTATCTATATGCAGCTACTAAATAACCTGGGGTTCTTTGAAACGTATCAGTATACAATAACTCTTATTTCTTCTTATTCTGCCCAATTCCCCAGAAGAGCACTCCTAAACCTGCCAGGAATACACCAATACCTATAGGGCCACTCCAAAATAGTGAAAGCCAAAGATCCATTGTTCTCCTCCTTCAAGCATATTATTGAATTAACATTTAGACGACTGGGATAAAAGAAAGTTTAAGGAGTAATTTCTTACTTTAAATAGGTATCTTCAGCCAGGTAGCCATCTCCCCCATTCGGAATAGGTTCCTCATTACTTATTTTATCTCCGTTATCATCAAGTTGAGCATGCTCGGTCAATTCCCCCCAGCCTTGGTCAATATATTGCTTTCTGACATTTTCACTAGCATAATTGAAAGCTTCTGTAAAACTTACCTTTCCATCAGAATTTGCATCTCCGATCCCACCGAAAGAAGCCAAAAAAGGTTCGATAAAAGCAGCTCTGTTTGTTTCATCATCCCTGGTCGAAGAAATAACGATTGTATTTTTTCCACTCAAATTATCTATAAAACCACCACTATTACACGGACTAAATACAAAAATCAATTTATCTCTTTTTATATCTTCAAATATTTCTGACATTTCGAAATCAGGAAGTTTATAATTATTTAAAGCGTAATATGAATTTCCGTTAGCAAATGTCCCATGTCCTATCAAAAATAATACTATAGAATCCATTTCCCTGGCTTTTTCCTGTAATTCTCTGGTTACCTTTTTAAAATTATTAATTGTTGCTTCATAATCAACATCTTTCTCTGTGCTGTTTTCAAACAAATAATATATGTTTTCATCCTGGTAACCATTATTTTCAAGAAGATCATATGCCATACTGGTTGAATTCAAAAACCATTCATAATGTTGGCTGTCATTAGAGGCACCGCTCATAACAATTGCATACTCCGATTCTTCACTGTTAGTTTCCTCTTCGGTCAGTGTTTCTTTAGTGGTTTCTGATTCCGATATAAGATTACAGCCGCTGCATGCTGCTGGTATGGCAAACAGAAGTAATAGCGATAAGATAAAAATAAATATGTTCAGCTTGCTGTTTTTCATGATCTTTCTATAAAAATTATATCATTATATGGAATAGTCTGGTGTTATTGAATTTTTTTTCTAAAATCCCAAGTCAAATATACGCCGATAACTGATAGCCTTTGATTATAAATATGTATATAGTATAAATTATATTGAAGTGTGGAGATTTCTAAAACAAAGAGAATAAAAGAGGTTTTACCTTATATGATCGATATACTACCATTTTCTGATTACTTCAGAAATAAAATAAGAAAGGCATTTACCGGCGCAAGAGAAATAATGCTGTCAGATAAAGTCCCTTCATATGAAGACCTTGAGACAAAATTCAATAATATAAATGAATTCGGACTTTACCTCCATATCCCCTTCTGCAGACAAATCTGCCCTTATTGCCCTTATAATAAAGAACTCTACAAACCTGAGAAAGCAGGATCGTATACAGAAGCTGTGAAAAAGGAAATTGACTTTTACTCAAGGCTTTTCGGTAATAAACCCGTGACTTCATTTTATATTGGCGGAGGGACCCCTACGACAATGCTTTATAGCGGTCTTTATGAGATTTTGGAACATATAAATAAAAATTTTAACATGCAATGTGATATACATATGGAAAGTCACCCCAATGATCTGACCCCGGATAATCTTAACACTATAAAGTCCATTGGTATAAGTCACCTGAGCACAGGAGTCGAGGCTCTTGAAGATAAATACTTAAAATTTCTTAACAGACCCTATAACATAAAAGAAGTAAAGGCAGCAGTTACGAGAGCGGTGAATAAAGGATTCAAGTGCTTCAATGTGGACTTTATTTTTGCTTTGCCCGGCCAGTCCTATCATGAAGTGGAAAAAGCGGGCAATGAGTTGGTAAAGATCGGTATCGATCAGGTAGCGGCATATCCACTCTTCAGGTTTCCATATACAAAAATGGGGGGAAATTCCGATATAGACAATTACAATATATCGACAATATTTAAAAGACGGAAAATGATTAAAATACTGGAGAATATTTTTTATGATGCGGGCTTTGGGAGAACATCTGTCTGGGCATTTACAAAAAAGGGTGTTCCAAAATACTGTTCTGTGACGGTACCTCTTTATGTCGGTCTTGGGGCCAGCGGCGGAACATATCTAAATGATATTTTTTATCTTAACACCTTCAACGTTTCTGAATATATCAATACAATCCGGAAAGAATCCCTGCCAATCGCATTATCACTTGATTTCTCCGAAAGCATGCAGATGGCATGGTGGTTCTACTGGAGACTATATGAAACCAGGTTCAAAAGAAGTGATTTTAAAAAAAGATTCGAAAAGAATTTGGATGA
>CAZYQD010000110.1:0-3182 GCA_964649405.1 uncultured Actinomycetota bacterium | reverse complement strand
ATCTTGATATATGACAGGCAATTTATTCATAGTGGATATATATGCGAGTCGTGTCGGTATTTTACAATAGAGAAAAAAGAAAAATGTCCCTATTGCGGTGGAGAACCGGTATTTTATAATGACATAGTCGATGAGATTGTAGAAGATGCGTTAAATCAGAGCTGCGAGGTTGTGGACATAGAAGGAAATAAGAAATTGCTAAGTGCCGGCAGTATCGGTGCGGTACTGAGGTATAAGCTATAGAAAGTATATAGGGTTCTTATTTTGATTTTTGTAACTCGGATAATTCCCTGGTAAATTGCCTGATATTATTGAATTGTTTATAGACAGAGGCAAACCTTATATACGCTACTTTGTCCAGATTCTTCAATCTTTTTAAAACCAGATTTCCTATTTCTTTGGATTGGATCTCATTGGAAGACATATTGGAAATTTCATTTTCAATATCGTCTACAATTTTGTTTAAAACTTCGGTGCTTATGTTTCTTTTTATACTTGCCCTGATAAGTCCGGAGAGTATTTTATTCCTATCAAAAGGCTGTCTGGTGTTATCTTTCTTTATAACGGCGATGGGCTGATTTTCCAGCCTTTCATAGGTTGTAAATCTTTTACCGCATTTCTCGCACATTCTTCTTCTTCTTACACTATCATTTGAATCGGTTAGCCTGGAATCTATTACCCTGGTATCGGGATTTGAACAAAACGGACATTTCATTTTACATTCCCCTGAAAAATGGTTTAAATATTCTTTTAACTGCCGGGCTTACGTCTCTTCTATGCTGAGTATAATATGTTTTCAACAGACTGTAGCTTTTTATACTATATACTATAGTAACAAGTAATCCAAAAATCAGCCACCAGAAACTTCCCTCATAAATCCAGAGAAAAAAAGAAAAGATGAAAAACGCAAAGCTTGTCGAGAGATAAGAGTCTTTGAGAATGAGCAGAGCAATCGGTACAAATAAAAGGTAAAGAAAAGGAAAGGATACAGGTGAAAGGTAAAATAGTCCCCCTAAATATGTGGACACTCCTTTTCCTCCCTTAAATCCAATATAAATCATCCAGTTATGTCCTATCACTGCAAAAACAACAGCAAGCATCGGAACAAAGATATGATCCGAAAATTTATCTGCAAGATATGCTACCAGAGCTCCTTTACCCATGTCGATAAATATTACTAGTACTCCTGCAAGTTTTCCTACGCTGGTAAAGGTATTCATGCCACCAATATTTTTAGTTCCTTTCTTGCTGACGTCTATACCTTTTATTTTTCCGGCTATATAGGCGGTTGGGAAAGAACCAATAAGATATGATATAAAGAGGATAAATATGGTATTAAAGTAAAAGTTTTGAAAGATCATCCCTCTCCTATAATTTATCGGGTATTATTAAAGATTACCAAACAAAGCAACTATCTACTGATGACAGAGTGATTATATCATAAAGAAAATCCATTAAAAAATGGATATAATGCAGGTTTTTAACTGATTTATATTCTTCGGCCCAATCTTCCGATGGGAAAAAATAAGGTAGATTTCATATTATTTTTTTGAAAAATCAGGATAAGATTCATATATCCTGTCAATGCATGCTTTCATATCGATACCCGGACCAAGAACCCCTTTCCAGATATCTCCTTTTTTATCGAGTCTTTTAAAAACAGTTTTAATGGTAAAGTTTAAAGGATTAAGCTTGGAATCAAGTTCATTCCATAACAGTGGAGTCGAAACAGGAGCTCTTGCTTTTGGTCTGAGGCAATATGGAGCAGCAATTGTATGTCCGATAAGGTTCTGGTAGCAATCAATGTATACCTTGCCCTGTCTCTTTTTTGGGGAGCGGACAAGACTCGTAATATCAGGTACCTCCTGATTTATTATAAGGGCAAGGACTTTTGAAAAATTAAGCGCTTTATTATAAGAATATTTCGCTTTGAGAGGTATATAAATATGGAGTCCTCTTCCGCCGGATGTTTTGCAAAAGCTTTTTATTTTAATCTTATCCAGTATTTTTTTAGCAGTTATTGCCACTTCTACCACTTTACCGAAACTTATATCCTCGGGATCAAGATCAAGAATCAGAAAATCCGGTTTATTTAAATTCGAGGTACGGGATGCCCAGGGATTGATTTCGATACATCCGATATTTGCCATATAAATTAGCGAGTTCAAGTCTTTGCAAACGAGGTAATTTATGATTTTACCGGTTGATTTGGAATAGTGGTCAAGCACTTTTATATATGCAGGATAGGGGGGATCGATATCCTTCTGAAAAAAACTTTCACCTTTTATCCCATCGGGGTGCCGGTTTAGAGACTGCGGCCTGTCTTTTATATAAGGCAGGATAAAAGGAGAGACATTTTTATAATATTCTATCAAATCTTTCTTTTTATATCCTTCCTCCGGCCAGTAGATTTTATCAAGATTGGTTAATTTTACTTTTAAGGAAGAAAGATCTATATTTTTTGGATTCACTTTAAACCTTTTTAAAAATTTTTTCTTTAGGTTTTTCCATTCTGACATCAAGCGGAGATTTATCTACCCTCAACCCTAAAAAAACCGGCTGCCTCATTAGATTGTCGATTGTCCATTCAGCGAATTTTACTTCTACCACAAGCCTGGGTTTTACCCAGTGAACTTTGTCTCCGATTTTTGGAAATTCTTTGAAGGGTGATTTATCCGTTGCTATTTTATCAAGTTTTTTCTTGATTTCACCGAGGTCATCTTCACTGAATCCTCCTCCTACGAGTCCAACGAAAAAAAGATCATTTTTATCATAAACACCTGCAGCCAGAGCGCCGAAATTTTTTCTTCCTCCTCCTGGTTCGGTAAAACCTCCGATCACTACTTCCTGTTCATGTCTTGTCTTGATCTTGAGCCATGATCTGCTTCTTATACCTGGCAAATAAAAGCTATCTTTATTCTTTCCGATGATTCCTTCAAGATCATTTTTTTGTGCGGCTTTGAATATCTTTATACCCACTCTCTCGATATGATCGCTAAATTTAAGATTTTGTATTTTAGGAAGGATTTTTTTTAAAATATTTTTTCTTTCAAGGAGCGGGACCTTCATCAAGTTATAGCCATTAAAATAGAGGAGATCAAAAATATAATATACAATATCTCCCTTTCCGGTTTTCCTGTACTGCTGGAGAAGCTGAAAACTTGACCTGCCATACTCATCAA
>CAZYQD010000109.1:0-3243 GCA_964649405.1 uncultured Actinomycetota bacterium | reverse complement strand
TACCGCCGCAGGCTGAATTTGTAGAAAAAGTCGGTGGCGATAAAGTAATCGTCACGGTAATGGTTCCTCCGGGAGCTAATCCTCATACCTATGAACCTGTTCCTGTTCAGCTGGAAGAAGTAAGCAGAGCTCAAATATATGTCAAAGTTGGTTCTGCGGGGACCGGTTCCGGGATCGAGTTTGAACTGGTATGGTTGGATAATATAATCGATATAAATAGAAAAATGCTTGTAGTAGACTCATCCAGAGGTGTAAAGTTTTTTGCCGTAACTTATAAAAATGGCATACCTGTTGAATATAATGAATATGATGAGAACAGTACGGATGAAAGCATATTAAAAGGAATCGATCCTCACATCTGGCTTTCACCAACGAATGCAAAAATAATGTCAGAAAATATTTATAAGGGACTTGTTCGGGTAGATCCCCAAAATCAGGAATATTATAAGAAAAATCTGGATAATTATCTGGCAGAACTGGATATGCTGAATGAAGAAATAGATCAAATGTTTTTGGAAAAAGAAAATAAAGTAATAATAGTCTTTCATCCGGCCTGGACTTATTTTGCACTGGATTACGGTATCAAACAGATTGCTATTGAAGAAGAGGGAAAGGAACCTACGGCTGAAGGTATAAAAGATTTGATAGATAAAGCAAGGCAGTATGATATTAAAGTGATTTTTGCCTCTCCGGAATTCAATACCAGGAGCGCTGAAGCTGTAGCCAGGGAAATCGGAGGGTCCGTCAGGCCCGTAAGTTCACTGAAGAAAAATTACGTGGAAAACATGAAAGAAGTTGCTAGGGCTTTTGCAGAATCGATGAAATGAGATTTGATTCTATCGGGAACCGGTTAATATGAAAAACGAGATACTTGTTGATCTAAAAAATATATCCTTTTATTATGGTGAGATACCTGTCCTTGAAGATGTAAGCTTTTCGATAAAAAGGAATGATTTCATGGCTATAATAGGTCCCAACGGAGGGGGGAAAACTACGCTGCTCAAGATTATGCTGGGACTGTTGAAACCGGATTCGGGAACTGTCAGAGTTTTTGGTAAAAGCCCCGAAGATGGCAGAAAATCAATTGGTTATTTACCGCAAAATATCTCTTTTGACTTAAATTTTCCAATCAATGTGTTTGATATGGTTATTATGGGTAGATACAGGGGACCAATAAAAAAATACTCGGAAAATGATGTGAAATCCGTCCTGAATGCTCTGGAAACCGTAGGAATGCTTGAATATAGAAACAGACACATAAGCATGCTGTCTGCCGGTCAATTACAGAGAATCCTCATCGCCAGAGCAATCGCAAGGGAACCTGAGCTGCTTTTACTTGATGAACCTATGTCAAGCGTGGATCCGGAGACACAAAAATCAATCTATGAATTATTTCTTGAATTGAATAAGAAAATGGCGGTTGTATTTGTGACCCATGATATCGGCGCAATTTCTGTTTACATAGACAGGGTCCTCTGTCTTAACCGGAAACTTTTCTATCATGGTCCAAAGGAAGGCAGTCTGGGTAAACTCGAAGAAGCTTACAGTTGTCCGGTGGAAATACTGGCTCATGGAATTCCGCACAGGGTACTGGGGAGGCATAAAAAGTAATGGAAATTTTTCAATATGAATTCATGAGGAATGCCATAATAACTGCGGTTCTTGTAAATATAACATGCGGTATTGTCGGGACTTATGTAGTCATCAAAAAGCTGGTTTTTATAAGCGGGGGTATTTCGCATGCAGCTTTTGGAGGTATTGGACTGGGTTACTTTCTGGGAGTAAATCCGATTGTTGCCGCCGTTCCTTTCAGTCTTCTGTCTGCGATTGCCATCGGTCTTATAAGCAAAAGAAGCAAATTAAGCGAAGATGCAGCAATAGGAATCATCTGGGCAGCCGGGATGGCGATGGGTATCATATTTATCAATCTGACTCCTGGTTATGCACCGGACCTCTTCAGCTATTTATTTGGGAATATCCTGACTATTCCCGTAATGGACCTGTATATCATGCTTATACTGGATTCAATAATCATCTTGATCATAGTTCTGTTTTTTAAAGAATTCTATGCAGTATCTTTCGATGAAGAATTTTCGACAGTAATAGGCATCCCCAACAGAATCATATACCTTACGCTACTCTGTATGGTTGCTTTAAGTGTAGTCATACTTATAAGGATTGTTGGCATTATTCTGGTCATCGCACTGCTTACAATACCGTCATCTATATGCAGACAATTTACTTACAATATTAAAAAATTAATAATAAGCTCGATTGTTACCGGGATTATATTGACAATAGCCGGACTGTGGCTCTCTTATCTGCTGAATCTGGCATCCGGTGCAACTATAATCATACTTCTGGCAGTAGTTTTCTTTATCACTTTTTTTGCCAAAAAAATTTTTTCATCTTTCAAATTCTTCAGATTCTGATACTAATTTTTTAAAAATTTGCACTGATTATATAAGATAAAATATAATGTCTGTGGTTATATTAAATATAATTAAAAAAGGATTGGTTTAAAATGAGTATAAAAAAAATAAAAGAAAATGTTTATTATGTTGGGGCCATAGACTGGAATAGAAAACTGTTTGATGAATTGATACCTCTTCCCTACGGGACCTCGTATAATTCCTATCTAATAAAAGGATCGGAAAAAACCGCTCTTCTTGATAGCGTGGATCCTAAAATGTATGATACCCTGACAGGTAACTTAAAAGAGGTGGGTGCCGGCAAGATAGATTATATAATATCCCATCATGCAGAACAGGACCATTCAGGATCTCTGCCGGAACTAATAAAGGCATATCCGCAATCTATAATAGTCACAAACGAAAAATGCAAGTCGTTTCTTATGGATCTACTTTTAATACCCGAAGAAAAGTTTCTGGTGATAAAAGATGGCGATACGATTTCTCTGGGCGATAAGACTTTACAGTTTATTTTTACTCCGTGGGTTCACTGGCCCGAGACAATGTCCACTTATTTAAAGGAAGATAAAATCCTTTTCAGCTGCGATTTCTTTGGCTCCCATTATGCAACTGATGAACTCTTTGTAAGTGATGAAAAAAAGATATATATTGCCGCGAAACGTTATTATGCAGAGATCATGATGCCCTTCCGGGTAAACATAATTAAAAATCTGGAGAGGATAAAAGATCTGGATATCGATGTGATTGCTCCCAGCCATGGTCAGATTTACGGCAGACCGGACTTTATCGTCGATGCTTACAAAGACTGGTC
>CAZYQD010000108.1:0-3318 GCA_964649405.1 uncultured Actinomycetota bacterium | reverse complement strand
TATTACTATAAAAAAGAGTAAAATAAGGGGACAGCTGTCGGAAGGAATGATGTGTTCAGAAATGGAGTTGGGCTTATCTTCGGAGTCACAGGGTATAATGATTCTGGATGAAAGCTGTAAAATAGGCGATAACTTCTCGAAATCAGTCGGTCTGGATGATACCGTGCTGGAACTGGAAATAACTCCTAATAGGCCGGATTGTCTAAGCGTGATAGGAATTGCCAGAGAAATCAGCGCCCTGACCGATAAAAAACTTATAATTCCAAATTATGACCTTAACAAAAAGATTAATATTGATTCAAAATTCATAATCGAAATAAAAGATTATGATCTGTGCCCACGTTATTCTGCAAAAATATTCAGAAACATATCCGACATCGAATCACCCAGTTGGATCAAAAATAGACTTATGCTTTGCGATGTCAGATCTGTAAGTCTTATAGTGGATCTAACAAATTATATTATGCTGGAAACCGGTCAGCCTATGCATGCTTTTGATAAGGACCTGTTATCTTCGGATAAAATAATAGTGAGAAATGCAGTTAAAAAAGAGAAAATAAAGATGATAGATGACTCCATAAAAATACTTGATAAAGATGCACTTGTGATAGCGGACGAAAAAAAGGCAGTCGCAATTGCAGGTATAATGGGCGGTAAAGATACTGAAATAAACCCGGATACGAAGAATGTACTGCTGGAATCTGCGAATTTTTATGGACCTTCTATAATGAAAACTTCCAAAAATATTGGTCTGCGTTCGGAAGCTTCTAACAGGTTCGAGAAAAAAATCGATCCTATGTTAACAGTGTTTGCTATTGAAAGATTTGAAGATATGCTAAAAAAAGTGACTGGTATTGAACCAGAAGAATGCATATATGACAATTATATGGAAAAGGATCGGAAAAGAAAGGTAGATCTAAGGGTAGAAAAAGTAAGTAAGATACTGGGCAAGAAAATCGATAAAGAATTGATATCTAAGATACTTACAAAATTAAAAATCGATAATACGATAAAAGATAATATTGTCCAGGCAACTGTTCCTTCTTTTAGATATGAAGATCTTGAAAGGGAAATAGACCTGATAGAAGAAATAGCAAGGATATACGGTTATGATAAGCTGGACTCTGTTCCCACCGGGGTAAAAGAAAGACGGGGGAAATATAGTTTTTACCAGAAAACGTTGAGAAATATCAGACAGATTCTCTGTGATATCGGTCTGAATGAGGTTATAAATTATTCATTTTTAAGTGCAGGAGAAATTGAGACATTTAAATTGAATCTGGAAGAAGAATATAAAGACAGTGTGGCCATATTAAATCCGATTAATGAAGATTTCAAATTTTTAAGATCAATGATTCTTCCATCACTAATGAAAAATATAAAAGATAATATTAACCACAATATAAAAGATATAGGAATATTTGAGATATCGAAGGTCTTCAGGAAAAAAAATCCTAATAATCTGCCTCTCGAAATAAATATGCTCGGTATAATATTGACAGGCAATGCGGTCCAGAAAGGATGGGATGAAAAAGAAAGATCTTTTGATTTTTATGATTTGAAAGGCGTTATGGAGTATTTATGCATGAAATATTATCCTGACGACAGCCCGGGAATAGAAGAAAAAGGCTATAAGTTTTTTCACCCTGGAATCAGCGGAAATATAAAAATCAATGGGATAAATATGGGGATAATAGGCATGATCCATCCGTTAATAATAGAGGAAACCGAAACAAACCAGAATGTTTATTATATGGAACTTAACATGGACAATTTTATAAACAATATAAAAGAGACCAGAGACTATAAACCTGTACCCGTATTTCCTTCGATAGATATAGATCTTGCGATTGTGGTAGATGATAAGATTAAAAGTGAAGATATAACGGATGAAATAAAAAAAAGCGGAACTGAACTGCTGAAAAAAGTAAGGCTTTTTGATACATACAGGGGAGAACAGATAGAAAAGAATAAAAAAAGTATTGCCTATTCTTTAAATTTCAGAGATGACAGCAGGACTTTAAAAGATACGGAGATAGAAATAATAGTAAACAGGATACTGGAAAACCTGGGTAAGATATTTAACGCAAAAATAAGAGAATAGATAAGAAATGATAATCGACTTTCCGGGTACAAAAGGCGAGATCGAAGAAAGCAGCAGCGCGCATCAATATCATTCATCTATAATAATCAAATATAAAGATACCCGTATGCTGATTGATTTTGGAACAAATTATAATCCGCTTTTAATAGATAGCATAAATGATTTTAATTTCATATTGATAACCCATGCCCATCCGGACCATTATATATGGACCAAACAAGAAGAAAACATGATAAAAATTCCAGTCTATCTCACCAATGTAACGCTTGATTATGGTAAATATAAACCTCTTAAACACAGGATCATCGTAAGTAATAAAACATACAACTTTAAAGATCTGGAAGTTACGGCATATGATGTGATCCATTCCCTCAGGTGCCCTACAGTGGGATATAAAATAAGAGGAGACAAGACAATAGTTTATGCTCCCGACATATTGGATTTTGAAAAAGATAAGGGGATTGTATTTAAGGGTATATCCACGCTGATAACGGACGGGTCCAGCCTTAATATCAATATGGCACGGCGCAGGGAAGAAAAGCTATTCGGTCATACCAGGATCAACACTGTGATAGGCTGGTGTAAAAAATACAATATCGGACATTTGATTATAACGCACTGTGGAAAACAGATAGTTGAAATGGATAAAGAAGAACTGTCAAAAAAGCTGCAGGAATATGCAGAAGGAAAAGTTGATGTAACCGTAGCTTATGACGGGTACAGGATAGAAATATAAAAATTTCCAGTATAAAATCAAAAGTTTATAAGAAATTTAAAAAATCAATAATCAAGGGGTAAGAAAAGTCTTTCTTACCCCTTTTAGCTGCATTACTTTTTAATTTTTATTTTAAGGCCGTATCACCTCCTTAAAATCTTTTATAAAACAGAATTCAAACTGTATTTTCCATGAAGTCCTGAAATCACGACTTCCAATGACTTTTTTTATTTTAACAAAGGATAATGAAGATTTCCTGGAGATTTAATAAAGAATTTTAAGATATAAAGGCTATCTACTCCAGAATTTCTACATTATTTTTTAATATAATTTCCCCAAAAACTAAAGAAGAGAGGAAAAATGTTTAAAAATAAAAGAAAAACTATTTTTTCAATAGTTTCTGCATTTATTCTTCTTTCTTTAATTTCAATTATCTCCTTTTCCTGTATGGGAGTAGGCCCTTTTTCTGACTCAGAAGATAATACAGTCAATCAGGGCA
>CAZYQD010000107.1:1846-3418 GCA_964649405.1 uncultured Actinomycetota bacterium | reverse complement strand
TTTTAATATAATAAATGGTTTTTAAATTCATAAAAAATTATTAGTTATTTTATTATTAAGTAAAATGAAAATAAATAGTAAAATTAACAAATACAAAGAGCTAAATAAACCCCATTTTAAAGAAGTCCCAAACGATAGAGCAGCAATAAATAAAAAAGATGCGATTAGTTCCTATAAAACCATATCATTGAAACTCTTAAGATTGTCCAATATACAAAAAAAGACAGAAAATCTTTCTAAAAAAAATGAAGAGCACTACAAATCCTTATTTGAAAATTCTCTTGATGGTATATATAAAAGTACTATAGACGGAGATTATATTGATGTAAATCCTGCGCTGGTAAAAATGCTAGGGTATGATAATAAGGAAGAATTACTCTCTGTAAACATTCCAAACCAAATATATGTTTCTAAGAAATATAGATTATCTTCAAAGGAAAGAAGTAAATTATTTGAAGCACAACTTAAGAAAAAAGATGGAACTCTTATATGGGTGGAGATTAGCTCCAGGATAATTTATAAAAAAGAAAAACAAGCCTTTTATGAAGGAATAGTAAGAAATATAACAGAGCGTAAAAAATCGGAAGAAAAAATAGTATACCTATCTTTCCATGACAACCTTACCGGACTTTATAACAGGGCCTATTTCGAAGAAGAAATAAAAAGGCAAGACACTCAAAGGCAACTTCCCTTAAGTTTTACAATCGGAGATATAAACAGAATTAAGCTAGTAAATGATGCTTTAGGCCATCTGGAAGGTGATAGGCTAATTGTTAAAGCAGCAGAATTATTAAAAGCATTTTGTAGAAAAGAAGACGTCATTGCAAGATGGGGAGGAGATGAGTTTACAATTCTACTTCCTAAAACTAAAAAAGATGATGCAGAAGAAATTATAAATAGAATAAAAAATGTGTGTATTCTAACAAGTGAACATAAAATACCTATAAGCATATCTTTTGGAACAGCAACAAAAGAAAAAATAAACCAGGATATTAAAGAAGTGATAATAGAAGCAGAAGATAATATGTATAGACATAAACTAATTGAAAGAAAAAGCATATATAGTTCAATAATATCATCACTTGAAAGAACATTATTTGAAAAAAGTCTTGAAACTAGAGATCATGCCGAACGCCTAAAAAAGCTGTCACAAGAAATAGGAAAGATTATAAACCTTCCGAATAATAAGATAGACGAACTTTCGCTGCTTTCTACTCTTCACGATATTGGTAAAATTGCATTATCCGAAGAAGTACTAACAAGCGGAAGAGGACTTACAAAAAAAGAATGGATTTTAGTAAAAAAACATCCCGAGATTGGTTATAATATCTGTGAATCAAATCCTCAACTTGCGCACATAGCTGAAGGTGTTCTGGGACATCATGAGTGGTGGAATGGGGATGGATATCCGCATGGTCAAAAGGGTGATAATATTCCACTTACATCCCGCATCATATCAATAGTTGATGCCTATGATGTTATGATAACCGGTAGAACTTATAAAAAAGCGGTCACAAAAAAAGAAGCCATAAAGGAATTAAAAAGATGTTCAGGAACACAATTTGATCCTAA
>CAZYQD010000107.1:0-1746 GCA_964649405.1 uncultured Actinomycetota bacterium | reverse complement strand
GCCTGTTTTTTTACCTCTGCTGTTTTTTCGCCAATAAATTCGCAGGTCTTGTTACAGCATTCCTCCATGCGTTCTCTTAATATTTTCCTGGTTTCTTCTCCCTTGCGAGGTGCAATAAGAAGACCTGCAAAGACTCCTAATGCAAAAATAAGCAGAGTACGGCCAAAGGCATTGGAGCATCTCATATTATTTTTGTTCCTTCCTGGCTCTTCTTCTGTTTCTTGCTTTTATTACACGCCATACTATCAGTAATATAATTCCTGCTAAAATCCATAATGGAGAAGTGAAAAGTATTGCTGCGGCTAACCAATTCAATACCTTTACGGCTCCCCTTAAACCATTCTTCAATGCTTCTACAAATCCCCAACCGGTAGTGGTTATTGGTTCTGGTTCATGGAAGAAAACATCTATAGTGGAAAAAGAGATCAGGTCATCAAGATACTGCATTCTTCCCTTGATTATTTCAATCTGCTCCTGAACGATACTCAGCTCTCTCTGGACCTCTAAAGTGTCGGTCACTCTTTTTGACTGCGCCATCAAATCAAGCAAGACTTCTTCCTGAGCTTCGTAGTTTCTAAGCCTGCTTTCAAGATCGGTATATTCCTGGGTTACATCCTGGCCGCTGCTTGAGGTACTCTTAACCGTACCCATGTCCTTGACTCTTTCCAGAGCAGAAGTATATTTATCGGAAGGGATCCTTAAAGTAATGTTTCCACTGGTCATATTGCCCTCGGCATCAGAATAGCTCTGGCTATTTGAAATAAAACCACCATTCTGCTCGGCCAGATTTGTGAGTTTGGACAGAGTTTCCTCGAATTCTCCTGTTACGATCTCAAGCTCGATATAGGCATTTTTAATGACTTTCCTGTCACCGGCAACCAGAATTTCACCGTACTGGATTTCAGTATCAGCTGCAGCCTCTTCTTCAACAGCGGCTTCATCTGCTGCTCCTTCGGCTTGAACTTCATCCATTGCTATCATTTCTTCTCCTCTGGAAGATACCTCTCCCGTTTCCACCGCTGGCGATTCCGTCTTGGAGCATCCTGCAAAAATCATCCCGAATACTAGAATGCTTAGTGATAAGATGATAAGTAGTCTCGATGAAATGCTTTTGATTTTCATTTATACCTCCGTAAATTTAAATTGAATATTCGATAATATAATTATAACCTATTATATAATTCTTACTAACAAATATTGTTCTTAACATTTCCGAACAATTTAAATAAGTCTTTTATAAATAGATTAAGTTCATCATATATATTCGTATGACTGCAGTGTTATTTGAGGTAATTGCAGTAAAAATTTAAATTATTTTATTTCTCTATACATTTATTACCAGACACTGGTTCTTATATATTCATCTATAGCTGCAGCTGCACTCTTACCGGCACCCATGGCCAGTATGACTGTGGCCGCACCGGTTACTATATCTCCTCCGGCAAAAACACCTTTAACATTCGTCTTACCGGTTACCGGTTCAGCTATTATATTTCCCCATCTGGTAAGATTTAGCTTTGGGGCTGAAGAAGTAAACAGCGGATTTGGCCCCTGTCCTATAGCCATCACTACCACATCGATATCTATTTTGAATTCAGATCCCTCTATCGGTATGGGTCTTCTTCTGCCTGAATCATCAGGTTCTCCTAACTTCATTCTGATGCATCTTATCTTACCTACCCAGCTATTCTTTCCTATTATTTCAACCGGATTGGTCAGCAGCTGGAGTTCGATTCCTTCTTCTCT
>CAZYQD010000106.1:2314-3451 GCA_964649405.1 uncultured Actinomycetota bacterium | reverse complement strand
GCTTTAAGGAACCTGATCCTGTTTCTGGATGTCAGTGATTGCAGTATGGAAGAGGGAAGCCTCAGGTGTGATGCCAATGTTTCCGTAAGGAAAAAAGGCAGCGAAAAGATCGGTACAAAGACAGAGATCAAAAATCTAAATTCCTTTAAGTTCCTGCAAAAAGGGCTGGAATATGAAGTCGAAAGGCAAATAAAGCTTCTTGAAGCCGGGAACAGAGTGATCCAGCAGACAAGACATTATGACAGCAAGACAGCTACTACCAAGGTCCTCCGTTCCAAAGAAGAGGCCCATGACTATAGATATTTTCCGGAACCTGATCTCGTTCCAATTTATATGGAAAGTAAAATGGTGGAGGATATCAAAAAGACAATTCCTGAGCTGCCTTCTGCAAAAGCGAAAAGGTTCGAGAAACAGTATAACCTTTCCTCATATGACAGCAATTTTCTGGTAAATGATAGGGACCTCGCGGATTATTTTGAGAAGTGCTTAATTTGCTATAATAATGCGAAAAATATTGCCAACTGGTTAATGGGTGATTTCAGCGCGCTGCTTAATAAAGAAAAAATGACTATAAAAGAGAGCAGGGTGACTCCTGAAAATCTATGCAGGATGCTTGAGATAATCGATGAGGGGAAAATCAATTCCAAAATGGCAAAGTCCGTTTTTGAAGAGATGTTTACTACCGGCAAGGATCCCCAGAAAATAATCGAAGAAAGAGGACTTGAACAGATAGCTGATGAAAGTATGCTGGAAGCCGTTATAGAAGAGGTTATAAAGGACAATCCGGGACCTGTTGAGCAGTTCAGACAGGGAAAAGAAAAGGCACTGAGCTTTTTGATTGGAAAAGTGATGGTAAAGACAAAGGGCAAGGCAAATCCCCGGATGGTAAACGAGATAATGACTAAAAAATTAAGTTGATTATCTTGTAAAAATTACTATAATCTTATCCTTGACGGAAGTTTTTTAAAGAAATCAATCGCAGACTTTTTACCTGAAAATATCTTTGATAATGAAAATCAGGTCACATATTTATAAGTTTTCAATATAAATAGATTATTATCCGGTATAGAAGGGAACAAGTATGATTAAAATAATCGGTATTTTGACAGGCGGAGGAGATTCTTCGGCTATAAATGC
>CAZYQD010000106.1:0-2214 GCA_964649405.1 uncultured Actinomycetota bacterium | reverse complement strand
GTTGGTATTCCGCAGACCATAGATAACGATATTGCGCATTCCGATTATGCAATAGGGTGCGACACTGCACTTGAAGTGGTAACTGATTGCCTCGACAAGCTTCATACCACGGCATATTCACACAGCAGAATAATGATAGTAGAAATCATGGGAAGAGATGCGGGCTGGCTCGCCCTTAATGGAGGCGTTGCCGGTGGAGCGGATGTCATCCTGATCCCGGAAGTGGCTTTTAATTACGATGAAATAATAAAA
Organism: uncultured Actinomycetota bacterium; assembly: GCA_964649405.1. Classification (GTDB taxonomy): domain Bacteria; phylum Actinomycetota; class Humimicrobiia; order Humimicrobiales; family Humimicrobiaceae; genus Hydromicrobium. The sequence continues at coordinate 1,962 of CAZYQD010000106.1, read as the reverse complement.
GTCATAGAGGAAAGGAAAAAAAGAGGCAGGGACTTTACGGTTATCGCAGTAGCCGAAGGCGCAAAACCGGCAGGCGAAGAAGGACAGGTAACAGCTTCATGCACGGTTGACAGCTTTGGCCACGCGCAGCTCGGCGGAGTTGGAAATGTCATTGCCCGTGAGATCGAAAAGAGGACCGGTTACGGGACAAGGGTTGTCATCCTCGGTCATCTGCAGAGAGGCGGAAGGCCAACAGCTTTTGACAGGATCGTTGCCACGAGGCTCGGTATAAAAGCGGTGGAGATGATAAAAGAGGGTAAATTCAGCGAGATGGCAGTTATGGAAAATGGTTCGATAACCTCTGTCTCCCTGGAGAAAGCCATTAATGAGGATAAGCCCCTGGATAGGGAACTATACGAGATATCCAAACTTCTATATTAGAAGCCTCTGAAAGAGTTTTGTAATTTTTTAAAAAAGCACAGTGTGTAAAACATTGTGCTTTTTTCATCCTTTAAATTTCTATATTCGAGTTTATTTTAATTAATTATTAATTATAATTTTACATAAAATATTATGTAATTATTTATATAATTGTGCTATAATAAAAAAATTAATAACAGAGTAAGTGAGTAAAACAATGGCAATTATCAATATTTCAATACCTTCTGAATTACTGGACAAGGTAAACAAATATAAAAAAATGGTTAATAAAAACCGCTCTGAATTTTTTTCAGATGCAGTAAAAATATATTTTGGGAAGATTGATGAATACACGGCTTTTAAGAATAGAAAAAAAGCTGTTCAAAATTTAATGAAGATAAACGAGCAGATAAAGAAAGCAGGATTATTCAAAGGTGTTGATTTTGTAAAAGAAATAAGGAATTTAAGGCAAGCAAGAACCGATGAACTACTTAGAAGAACTAAATAGTAATAAGACAAGCGGCATAGACGAATTTCTTATTCAGGAGAAAAGCAGGGAAATCTTTGTTCTGGACTCCTCTGTTATATTTAATTGGTTTTATTCTGAGAATGAAAGCGGCACCGAAGCTGCCAGAATTCTTTATGAAAAAGCTACCTTAAAGAATTTTTATATTTTATCTCCCGAGCTTTTAATTTATGAGTTGTTAAATGTTTTCAGATTCAGGACCAATATTTCCGAAAAGTTACTGGAAGATATAATCCGGGAGATTACTAATATATTGATATTTCCAAAACTGGATCAGAGATCTTACATCAGAGCTTACGGGATTTCCAGGGAAATTAAAGCTTCGATATACGACTGTATTTATATCGCAATGTCTGAAATTTACAAAGCTCCTCTTATTACTGCAGATAAAAAGCTTTACGAAAGCGCAAAAAACCTTAATTTAAATGTCGTGCTTTTAGATGATTTTACTTGTTTTTGAAGCTAAACTAGGAAGAATAGAAACCTCTTACTTAAAATTTAAACTTAATAAAAGCAGCTACTTTTAACTTCAAATGACTCAAGTAATTCAGGATTTTGAAAAATATATTTTAGCGACATTCTTAAAGGATTAAACAGAGAACAATCTCAAGTTTAATTAAAATACCTTTTATGAAATATAAAATTTATTATGATAAATATAGCTTATGTATTTTCATTAAGTTGCTAATAGCTTATCTCGATATATTTCAATTTTGAATTTAAAAACTGTTATTTACTTGTAAATTTTTGATCATCTCACCAATTTCCTCTTCTGATAATTTTTCTGTGTCGTATCCTTTCTGTGTAAGCCACTCCTTAAATTGAAGCTGGGATTTTTTAACTGATTTTTCATATATCAACTCTTGCATCTGGTTGAGCAGCTTCTTATTTTCTATATATTTTTTATAAGAAATAATAACCGCTTCAGGGATACTATCTCTGGTGACAATATAAGTTTCATTCTTATCGGATATCGTATCTACTATTTCTTTGATATTATTCCTGGCATTTGTGATTCCAATTATTTGTTCCATAAG
>CAZYQD010000105.1:0-3465 GCA_964649405.1 uncultured Actinomycetota bacterium | reverse complement strand
CTTCAAACCCTCTTCCAGAGTTATTTCGGGCTGCCAGCCCAAAATTTTTTTAGCCAGTCCGTAAGAAAGCTGGCTTCTTCTTTGTTCCCCTTCCATGGGAGGACCGTGAACTTCTTCGACACCGCTTTTTCCGGATACTTCTCTTAAGATCTTAAAAAGCTCCACTACCGTGGTTTCTTTTCCTGTCCCCACATTCAGGGACCCTGTAAAATCGCTTTCCATTGCCCTTATATTTACATCCACGATGTCTCCCACATAAACATAATCCCTTGTCTGGAGACCATCCCCATTAATTATGGGATTTTCCCCTTTAATGATCTTGCTTGAAAATATTGCCACTACTCCTGCTTCTCCGTATGGATCCTGCCGGGGTCCATAAATATTGCCATACCTCAGGGATATATATTTAAGACCATAAGTCTTATAAAAATAATACAGATAATTTTCGGTAGCAAGCTTTGCCACTCCGTAAGGTGAGATTGGTCTGGTAGGATGTTCTTCATCCGCCGGAAAATATTTTTGTTCCCCGTAAACAGTCCCCCCGCTTGATGCAAATATTATCTTGTTTACATTATAAGTATGACAGGCCTGAATCACATTGAGCCCGCCTATCACATTTATATCCGCATCCATTAAGGGATTTTCAACCGACACCCTGACTGAAAGTTGAGCAGCATTGTGAATTACTACCTCAGGTTTTTCGGCCTTGAATATACTATATAATTTCTTACTCCTGATATCGCATCTGTAAAATCTGGCTCCCCCCGGGATATTTTCTTTCTTTCCGTTCGAAAGGTCGTCAACAATCACTACCTTATGTTTTTTCTCCAGAAGACCATCTGCTACGTTCGATCCGATAAATCCTGCGCCGCCTGTTATGAGTACTTTCAAATCATTCTCCTATAAAGTTTATTTCCTGTATTATATATTTTTATCCGTATTATATATTTTTTATCCAGTTATTAAAAATTGATCGGGTGGACCTTTTTCAATATATGCAATTCTCTAATAGGCTATTCTTCATCCACCTGATTTTCATCTAACTGCTCCTCATCTGACTGGTTTTCATCTAATTGATCCTCATTCAACCGATCCTCATCTGTCTGCTCTTCTTTTATATACTCCGTATTTCTAATAGCCGGGACGGAAAGGTCAACGTTTCCATAAACTTTGATCCTTATACCTTCTATATAAAAAACGACACCTTCTATTTCGGGAATTTCCGTAAGGGTGTTTACTATAGAATAAATTATAAATTCATCCAGGATCCTCGTATCCAGACTATTTTCCAGGAATTCCTGGGAAAGGTCTATTTTGGCTGTATTCTCATAGGTTTCCGCGTCAAGCAGTTCCGTACCTGCTGGAATCACCGGAAAGTGATATGATTTGGAAGGTCCCTTAAGCAGCTCCTGGACAGCGTTCTTTACAGCGTTATCGGGACTTCCTGCATTTATTGTCCTCTTCTCTGAAACCAGTTTTTTCTCTTCACCGAGTCCGGAAAAATAAAAATTGATTACCAGGGTATCGTCATATGCTTCTTCTTCCTCACCGCTGCCTGTAAGTCCCAAAAAGAAGTTTTTGATCCTCTGCCATAAAGATAGGCCGGTCGAAGTATCATTGTTATCAGAAACTTCATCTGCTGTGGTTTCGCTCCCGGTAACATCCTCTTCACCGCTTTCACTGGAATCATCGGCCTGAACGGATCCCTCCGTTGTATCAACTGCATTATTATCTCCAGTATCCAGTAAAACCGTTTCTCCTTCTTCAGCCTGTTCTTCATCAGAAACAGAAGAGAATTTACTTTTTATAAAATCAGGATTATCTATGCTGTAAAATACGAAGAATCCTACCGTCACCAGAAGGATCACGATCAGAGTAAATCTTGCAATCGGATTAGGACCTTTTTTTCTTTTTTTTATCTGCTTATTTTCAGAACTCATGGAATCAATCAGAATTTTTTTAAGGCATCATAAAATCCGGAAAAATCAAAAATATTTATCCGTTTAAAAAATTTAAATAGTAATTCCTTGCTTTTATAAAAAGATCGGGATCTTCCTTTTGAAGTGCCTGAAATATTTTCTCGTCTATCAACCTGGGACTATTGATACTCTTCCGGAATGCTTCTATAAAGAAATCGATTATTTTTTTATCATTTTTATCGATTGAATCTATTAGTTTTTTAAGATCTTCCTTTTTCTTTTCGATCTTTTTTTTATTTTCTTCTATATCTTCGTAATCTTTTTTATTCAGACAACCGCCGCACCAATCAAGACAGCTCTTATCATCTCCGCTAAAAGTAAGTTTTCCATCCTTATATTTTATTACCTGTGGATTGACTTTGAACACGTTCGTATGGCATCGAGGACATTTGACCTTTTTTTCATCGGCGAAAAATTCTATTTCATACCCGCATCTGGTACATGATACGGTATTTGTTTTGAAATCTTTTAAATATGCCGGATCCTGTCCCGGACAACTACCTTTTACTTTTGGCACAACTGCCTTCTTTCTCCTGAATCATCAAAAATCTTGTTTATCAAAGATATTATATATAACTACGATAAGTTTTTAAACAACACGGGATCTTCCCTGGAAGCAGGGGATCTCTTATCAACCGGAGCTCCTTTCGGTGTAGAAGTTTTATAATTTTTAATCTACCTTATAAATTCTTAAAAGGCTTGCTTCCGGCGGACAATAGAACCTGAACTGTGAATATTTTCCCTCTCCCAGGCCCCTGGTAACATAAAGGACCAGAGTTCTAAAATAAAAAAGTCCCGAGGCAAATTTTGTTTTTATCTTACATCCTGAAATTATTGCCCCTACCAGAGGTAACCTTACCTGTCCGCCGTGGGTATGTCCGCTGAGCATAATATCGGTTTCTTTCCGTGCAAGATCGATTATGGAATCGGTATCCGGAGTATGTATGATCGCTATGCGCAATTTGCCTCTGTTGTTTATTTCATGAATCTCCTTTTTGCTTAATGCAAATACTTTCCTGTAATCGGATTTTTTTACCGGTTCCATACTACTGGCCGGATCGACATGTCTGAAAGCTCTGGCAATATCGATTTTCTTTACTATTGGGTCATCGAGGCCGATGATCTCGATACTGTTTATACCATCGGTATTGAACTCAATCTTTCTGCTTTCATTTATTAAAGCTTCGATACCAATGTTCTTGAGGCGCCTCACCATGCCGGCAATGTCATTTTCTTTCCTGTAGCTCTTTTTCCTCTTTAACATATTTCTCACAAACTCCGTCAGGGCTTTGTCATAATGATCGTGTACACCAAAAACCGCATACTTTCCTATTCTTGCTTTTAGGGGAGAGAGCATTTCAATCATATATTCCATGCTGTCGTCGCTTCCTATCAGATCACCGGTAATGAAAATAAGATCCACATCCAATCCGGCCAGACTCTGAACGAACTTGAATAATCTTTTTCCTTTGAAATTCTTCCTGAG
>CAZYQD010000104.1:0-3614 GCA_964649405.1 uncultured Actinomycetota bacterium | reverse complement strand
ATATTATTATCTTCATCATTTTCCAATAATTTTATTTCCTTTACAATAGTGGGAGTGACAAGATAGCCCCCGTTTGCAACAGCGCATACAGCCCTCAGCAGCTGGAGAGGGGTTACCGAAATATTCTGACCTATAGCCAGTGCTCCTATAGTCGATTCGGGCCAAGTCTTATAATCATAAAAGAGTCCTTTTTCTTCTCCAGGCAATTCTATCCCCGTAAGTTCGCCAAATCCAAATTCCTTTATGCTTTCCCAGAAGATCTTTTTCCCCATGCTTAAAGCAACGGTAACAGCGCCGACGTTCCAGGAATTCTTTATTATTTCTCCGGTATCACAGGTGATATTATAGGTCCTGAATATCTCCTTGATCACTCTATCACCGACTCTGATAGAAGGAGCCAGATCGAAAGATTGGTATCTTCCGACTGTATTGTTTTCAATTGCCGATGCAACGTTGATGATTTTAAAAGTAGATCCCGGTTCATATGTAAAAGATATGCCCTGTATTTTAAAAAGCTCAGGATCGGCTTCTTCGTAATTATTTAAATCGAATCCGGGATAGGATGCCATCGAATAGATCTCACCATTTTTAGGATTCACCACTATGGCAATCGCCCGCAGTGCATCATACTGCGAGACAAGTTCTTCCAGTTTTTCCTGCACGATATATTGAATCTGAGAATCGATTGTAAGAACAACATCTTTTCCATCGATGGGCTCTGTGGAGACATTATTTTCTTCCGGAATTATATTGCCAAAAACATCTTTTTCTGCAACCACCTTGACATCGATTCCCCTTAAAATATTTTCATACTGCAATTCAATTCCGGATAAACCATTATTGTCTATTCCGGTGAATCCTATAATTGAAGCAGCAATATCATTTAAGGGATAATACCTCATAGACTCATCTTGAATATAGATACCCGGAAGATTGTATTCTATTACTTCTTCTGCCTTTTCCGATAAGACTTTTCTCTGTATATACACGAATCCCAGATCCTGGTTGTCCAGTTTTTCCTTTATATCATCCTGATTCAGCTCTAATATTTCTGCTAAAATCTTTGATCCGTATTCAGAATCAATAACCAATTTTGGATTGGCGTATATTGTCTTTTCATTTAAACTTGTTGCCAGTTCGACTCCGTTTCTATCAAGAATCTTACCCCTTTTCGAACTGAGTATGAATTCTCCTATATGCTGATACTCGGCATAACTTTTAAATTCCGATGCATTCAATAATTGTACATAAACCAGCCTGTAGATTATCGATATAAAGACCATTAAAAACAAAATAAACAGGAAATATATTCTTCTCCTGTTTACCTTGATATTATTATTATTTCTAAGCATTTTTTAATCTAACATAATAATTAGGGAATAAAAAATGTCAATACGCTTTCCGAAACTACCAGTACTATATCCTGGATGTAATAGATAGTTCCAAGAAAACCATCATAGTTTTTAGCTATAGTATCGGTATTTGAGGATATATAATTATATATTTTTTCATTATTTTCTAATCCGCTATTAGAAATCTCGACGACTTTTAAATTATCCGTCATATTCATAGCAAGATCATTTTTGGCAGCTTCGATAATTCTCGATGGAGACTTCAATTCCGATATCTTTAGCAGTAAACGGTCACTCCTTTCTTTTTCCAGAGAAATCATTTCATTGATTTCATATATATTTTTTTGATAATTTATGCTCTGTATTTTAAGCCCGATATTCAGAAGTACTCCAAGGCAGGCAAAGATAATGACCACAACGAATATATAGAAGAGACCACTATTACTATAAACAACATTTTCTTTTTCCCTTCCGCCATCCGGATCCTTTACCAGATATAAGAAAGGATAAGACCTTCTTTTATAAATATCCGGTTTTTCTGCCAATCTTAAGTTCATTTTATAAACTCATCGATCCTTTTAATAAATACGTTCCTGACTTAAAGCTTTTCCAGGACCCTTAACCTTGCGCTCTTTGAACGGGAATTCTTACTGATTTCCTCAGGATCTGGCTTTATTGCTTTTTTGGTAATGATCCTGGCTCTTTTACTGTAGCCGCACTTGCATACCGGAAAATCGGGAGGACAGGTACATTTACCTTCATATTGTAAGAATTTGCTCTTTACCATTCTATCCTCCAGAGAATGGTATGAAATTATTGCCATTCGTCCGCCGCTTTTTAACACTTCAAAGCCATCTTCGATTGCTTTCTTTAAATTATCCAGTTCTCTGTTTACTTCCATACGAATTGCCTGGAATATCCTTTTTGCCGGGTGACCTTTCCTCCGGTATCTGAATCTTAAAGGTATCGATTTCTTAATGATCTCCACCAGTTCCCTCGTGGTCTTTATATCACCGGTCTCTCTATCTTTGACAATACTTTTGGCAATCGACGCTGACCACCTCTCCTCCCCATATTTCCGGAAAATCTCTATTAATTTTTCTTGAGGATAATCATTCACTACATCAAGTGCACTCAAACTTATATCATTTCCATATCTCATATCTAATCTCTCATCTTTCAGATAGCTAAACCCTCTCCCTGACTTGTCAATCATAAAAGAGGATAATCCCAGATCCAATAACAACCCATCAACATTCTCGATACTTAATTTCTTTAAAATTTCTTTTATATTTGCAAAATTATCATTTATTAAAACTACATTTTTTAAAAACTTCTTTAATTTAATGGCGGCGGTGCTTATAGTCTGGCTATGAAGATCGACTCCAATTACTCTGCCTGTGGGGGCAATGGCTTTAATTATTTCTATAGTATGACCAGCACCGCCAAGCGTTCCGTCAAAAATGATATCTCCCTGCTTTAAGTTTAAATAATAAAGAACCTCCTTTAAAAGAACCGGTATATGAACCTCTTCTGAATACATTAATGCCACTCTTTTAGAGTACTAATTTTTCAAATACTTCTGGATTTTTCTTATATTCAGATTCTGCAACACCATCATATTCCTGCCAATTTTCCTTATTCCATATCTCAACCCTATTAGAAACACCAACCATAACAATATCTTTCTCAAGCCCTGCATATTCTATTAGATTCTGAGGTATTCTTATTCTTCCCTGTTGATCGATAGTTTCTTTGACAGCAGAACCAAAGAACCATCTTTTGAATCTCTGAACATCTCCTTCGGCAACTTTGTTCGCGATTATTGTTTCATCTATTTTGTCCCATTTTTCAATAGAAAATAAACAAAGGCATTTCAAGCCGTATCCCTTTGATATCATAAGTCCCTTGACTAACTCTTCTCTGAATATCGAAGGAACAAAAACCCTTCCTTTATTATCGATTGACCTATAGTACGTTCCTGAAAACACTCTTTTGCTCCATCTTAATTTAATTAATAGGGATTTATATCCCCTTTACTCCACTATTCCCCACGCTACAACAATAAAATACCACAATAATATCAATTTGTAAACTATTATGTATAAAAAAATATAGAGGTAATTATGATTATTTGATTTATTATTTAATCAACAGTAATATAGAAACTATATATAGCTAATTATTATATGTTTTGCTCAAACTATACACTATATATGGTCTTTGAAGATTCTTATTTTATGCAGTTTTTTATGGCCAATG
>CAZYQD010000103.1:0-3652 GCA_964649405.1 uncultured Actinomycetota bacterium | reverse complement strand
AAAGAACTGGAAGAATTATTTTCCAGTGAAGGGACTGTGGCATATGCAAAAGTGATAAGAAGTCTGGACGGCAAGTCAAAAGGCTTTGGATTCGTAGAAATGGGAACCGAAGAAGAGGCAGCCAAAGCTGTAGAAAAGTATAATCAGAGTAATTTCAAAGAAAGAGTCATAGTGGTAACTGAAGCCAGGCCGCAGAAAACCAGAAGTTTTGAGGGGAACCGAAGAGGTGGTAATTACCGGAATGCTCCTAAAGATGATCTTAATTACAAATTAAGAAAAATAAGAAGAAGAACCAGGTAAGTTATTCCAGGTTTTCCGGGGTTGATTATGAAAACAAAGAAATTTACCATACTTCATTCCAATGATATACACGGAGACTTTATGGCAGAATTAAGAGAAGGGCAGGGGAATCTGGTTGGAGGGCTGGCCCTGCTTTCCGGTTTTATTAATAAAGTAAGAGCAGAAGAAGAAAATGTCCTTTATATTATTTCCGGAGATATGGTACAGGGATCATTGATAGATCTAGAATACAAAGGGATTTCTACAATAGAGATTATGAATTACCTGGCTCCCGACGTGGTTTCACTGGGAAACCATGAACTTGATTATGGTCTGCCGCACCTATTATTTTTGGAAAAGATTGCTAATTTTCCTCTGGTGAATGCCAATTTATACGTAAAAAAATACAATAAAAGATTAATGATGCCATATGTCATTATCAAGAAAGCCGGTTTCGATATTTTATTTACCGGTATTATTACAGAGAAGGTTCTGGATTCCATCAGGCAGGATGAACTCATTGGCAGCTTCATATCTCTGGAAGAAGCCAGCCAGGAAGTGGGTAAAATAACCAACGCTTATAAAAACGATGATATTGATTTAACCATTCTGCTTACTCATATTGGTTTTGAATCTGATATCGAGCTTGCCAGATTATTAAAACCGGAATGGGGAGTGGATATGATAATCGGCGGTCATTCCCATACTATTCTGGACCAGCCCAAAAAGGTCAATAATATCCTGATAGCCCAGGCAGGAGTAGGTTCTGACCAGGTCGGAAGGTTTGATATAGTGGTGGATGACGAAACAAACAGCATCGTCGATTTTAAGTGGAAGCTTATTCCCATAGACGGTAATCTTGCTGAGCCTGATAAGAATCTTCAGGATTATATCGACTCTTTTAAAGATGTAATTGACAGGAAGTATAATACCATAATCTGTAAACTATCCAGAAAACTTACCCACCCTGCCCGTGAAATCGAGACCTCACTTGGAAATCTAATTGCAGATGCTTTTGCAGAAACCTCTCAGGCAAATGTTGTACTGGTAGGAAGCGGCTCCATAAGAGTAAAAGAGATAGGTCCTCTTATAACTTTAAAGGACTTTAAGACTTGCTTTCCTTATGATGATTTTTTAAACAGGTATAATGTAGAAGGCTCCACTCTTAAACAAATATTCTCTCATATTATGAGAAAGGAAAATAGAAACAGTGAAGGGGAATGCTATCAGGTAAATAGCGCTGTAAGGGCTGAATATAATGATTCCGAAGGACAGCTCATATCGTTAACACTAAATGGTAACCCCGTTGAAGACAATGGACATTATACTATCTGCATTCAGGGATATCATTTCAGTAATTCTGCCACTTATTTAAATGTAACTAATGAAAAATTGCTGGAATCAGGCCAGCATAAAGTAATAACCACCTCAGCACAGGAAGTACTTGAAGAATACCTGAGGAATAACCAGAATATTTCCAGAAGTATAGAGGGTAGACTGGTCTATAAATAAAATGTTAAATCCGCTGGGCATCGATTACTTAAGCTTTCATCTTCCATCTGGTCAGGATATTTTCACGGTCAAAAATCTTTACTGCAAGTTTTAGTACAAGCGGGCATATTGCCAGAAGTACCAGACATCCTATTAGGAGATAGGTGATATTTAAGAGGAAGAATCCTGCCAGCTGTAGTCCGATAATAAGATAAATTGGAAATATTATCACCGCGCCTATTCCCTGGGCTGATCTTATGTCAGTGGACCTTGAAGAAACAATTATACTGGCCATGGTGAGTATGAAGGACAGGATCGGACTTAGCAAAAAGGCGACTATTACCCACTCGGCATTAGGAAGAGGAGCATAACCCAGTTTGATTAAAGCTGTGATATCTACCACTATGGTAAGTAAAATAAAATTAATGGTGGATATAATAAAAGCCGGAACCCAGGCTGTAAGGGATTTCCCTAAAAGTAATTCGGACGTTTTTAGAGGTGTTGCGAGAAGCGGTTCAAGGGTATTATTCTCCTTTTCCATGATTATCGAGGAAGGAGCAATAAGGCTGGGGACCATTGCTGGAAGTACCAGCAGGAAAATAAGTAATTGCTTCAGGATAAATCCTATCAGTACCCTGATCGGATCTTCAACCTGCCCAAAAATTTTATTTATAAAATTAATGGTATCCTCATCACCCAGTACGGAACCGCTTCCAAGAATAAATAATAGCGGCACAGCTATCGAAAATATGGCAGTGATTATAAGAATGGGCAGCCATATGTTTTTATTCCTTATGACTTCTTTTATTTCTTTTTTGAAAATAATTACTGCTTTTTTCATTTTGTCTTTTCGTCTTTTATTAAATCAAGATAAATTTCCTCAAGAGTTGCCTTTACTTCGTTAAAATAAAGGATACCGGCCCCGCTGTTGATAAGCTTTTTAATGATCAGGGGATTTGAGATTTCAGGTTTTTCAATCACCACTGTTGCCCTGTTTTTTTCGGCGTGAACGGTCTTTATCCCGGTAATTCCTTCCAGCAGTTTGACATATCTATCTGCATCATCGGTAAATATGATTTCGGCTCTTTTGTTTTTATCATCATTCTGTAATTCGGAAAGGGTGGCAATCCTTATGATCTTTTTCTTTATAATGCAAACTCTATCGGATAGATTGGAAGCTTCTTCCAGATTATGGGTACAGAGAAAAACTGTTGTCTTTTCTTTTTTTAAGCTCTCGATGAAGATTCTTACCATATGGGCACTTTCCGGATCAAGACCGGCAGTCGGTTCATCCAGCAGTAATATCTTTGGTTCATGTATAAGTGCCCGGGACAGGGCGAGTTTCTGTTTCATACCTTTGGAATAAGTACCGGCAAGGTCATCTTTTCTGTCCCATAGATTGAACATTCTAAGATACTTTTCAATATTATTTTTTCTGATGCTGTCGGGAATATTATAGAAGCTCGAATAATATTCAAGGTTATCATAAGCAGAGATCTTCTCATACATTCCGGGAGACTCGGTCAGCAACCCGGTTATCGATCTTATGTATTCGCCATTACTGCTGTTATCTCTGTTATCTATGGTTATTTTTCCCAAAGTCGGGGAAATAAGCGTTGACAGTATCCTTATGGTCGTGGTCTTTCCGGCTCCATTTGGTCCAAGAAATCCAAATATCTCGCTTTCGTTTATATTGAAGGAGATATTTTCAATCGCAGTGATGTTTCCAAATTTTTTGGTAAGACTCTCTACTGTTATCATAAGCTAGGATTTTACCTTTAAACAACTAATTTATCAACGGAGAGTCGGGTAGAGATATAGAAATATTTTTTTGTGATTTTATCAGGCTTTTAATATAATCTCTTTTATGAATACAACTATC
>CAZYQD010000102.1:0-3657 GCA_964649405.1 uncultured Actinomycetota bacterium | reverse complement strand
CTGTAATTTATATAATATTTCCCATCGATGTGAGTTATTCTCGGATCCTCTATTCCATATCTTTCATAAATATTTTCGGGAAACATAGCAGGTTTTTTATCTATACTGAAATCAATGCCGTTTTTACTCCTGGCAATCCTTAAGTGTGAAATCGATGTAAGATACCACTCAGTGGGTGTTCCTAAAAATCTGGGGTCGGAAAAATCAATAGAGGGATCATCTCTGTTAAACTTCTTCACCGAAATCATGCCTGTTTTTAAATCCAGCAAAGGTATCAGTTCCACCTTCTTATTATCATTTACTGGTTTTTCAGCAACTCTCATAAGGAGTAAGATCTCATCGTTAAATCTTGTAACAGCACAATTAAAAACACCCACAACTTTGAAATCAGGCCTCAAGGGTGTTATATCTTCCGGTTTTATTATTGGATTTTTTTCTGATCTAAATACACTCATATCTATAGGCTGTCAAATAATTACAATTAGAACTTATTTTTAGAAATTATACTCCATTTTTATAAGTTTAAAATTTAAAAAGCAAATATTAAAATAAACTTATAATAATATTTTCTATCATTTAACAATCTCTAACCTTCTGGCTGCAAGATATGCTATCAGGAAACATATATTTGATTCGGCGCCCTGATTTAAATTGACCCCTTCCGGTGTCAATCCATCATAACAGGCAAAATTTTTATCTATAAGAGAAATATTGTTTATATTATTCCCAAAAAACCACCTGTACCATTCCTCTGCCCATTCAAGATAAAATTTATCTTCTGTTGCACGGTATGCTTTCTCAAGACAGCAAACCATATAAGCAGGATCAATCGGCTGCTCGTCATATAAAGTTTTTTTACCTCCCTTAAAATACCACCCCTTGTTTCCAATGGGTGCGGGAACATCATTTTCCTGACATTTTTCTATCAGGAATCTGGTCGTTTTCCGGGCAATTTCAAAGCTGGTTTTACATTTTCTATTTAAATAGATTTCCCAGAGTGCCCACGGAATAATTGCATTTGCATATACAAGATAATCCTCGAACCATACCCAGTCATCGGAATATGTCTCAAAATAAAAATTATGCAGTTTCGTCTTCAATTCATTTTCTAAGCTGTGCTCCTGATCAAGACTTGCCAAACCCAATAAAGTTGATGATATTGCTCTTATTGAAGTCCAACCGGAGGCTTCTTTTATTAGTTTTTCGATAGTCTTTTTGATTTTATCATTTTTAATATTTCCAGTGGCCAGAAGGGACCAAATAGTCAAGCCATAAGCTTCTGTTATATTTGATTTACGGTTATATTCTTCACTTTTGAATTGGCCATTATCATTATCTTCATAAAAAAAATGATAAAGCAGGCCGTCTTCCCTTTGTGCCCTGATAATGAAATTCAAATAAATTTCTTTTAATTTTTTGTCTTCAAACTGGTCAACGACAATAAGAGCTCTTGCCTGGTCTTCCAGAGCATATCCAAATTCAGGAGCAGGATTATTCAGTTTTCCATGTTGATAAATTCCTATATCCGAAGTCATAGATTTTATTTTATTTAACGGATCCATAAATTTTTTTTATTGAAAAAACTTAAATTATTTTAATATTCACCAGTAAAAGCCTGATCAAACTGCTTTAAAAATCTCATATTCTCATGCTTATCGAGAACCTCATTAAACACCCGGAGGTGCTGCAGGGCCACATTATACCAGGTCATCAATCTTCCGAATTTATATGCTTTTATTTCCATCTTTGATTTTTTTTGAGGATTTTCACATATATCAATCACAGCATCAGCAATAGCCTTAGAATTCCTGAAAGGCACGAGTATTCCTCTTCCCTCTGCCAGCATATCTCTTGCATACAAGTATGGAGTCGAGATACAAACTTTACCTGCCCCGATTGCATATGCCAGAGCCCCCGAAGCGGTTTGCTGAGGATCCAGATATGGAGTTATATAAATATCGATAACTTTCAACCATGAGATTAGTTCATTCAAGGACATATATTTATTTATAAATCTGACATTCTTTTGTAAATTGTACTCCCTGACTTTTCCTTTTAAGAAATTTCTATATTTTTCGCCTTCTGTCTGTAATACGACAGGATGAGTCTGGCCAATTATCAAATATAAAACATTATCGAAGTGCTCATTTATTTCTGTTAAAGCCTCTAATATATATTCAAGCCCCTTGATTTCAGATAAAAGATTAATATTACCCAGGATTATTCTTCCCTCTAACCCCTTTTTCTTTTTATATCCGGTATTAGTTTCCATAAGTATATCGGGAACGCCGTGTGGAATAATTTCTATATTTTCTCCAGGATAATTATATTTTTTTACCAGCTTCTGCAAACTTTCAGGCATCATCACTATAACTCTATCCGCAAACTTTAAAACATCTTTTAAAACCTGTCCATATCCTGCATTTGGATTAACAGGAATTGTATGAGCAGTTATGATTAAAGGTTTCTTTATACGTTCTATCAATTTAATGATATACTCTCCAAATTCGCCGCCATATAATCCAAATTCATGTTCCAGAATGACTATATCCATTTTGGACTTATTAATATAATCAGCAGCTTTGATATATGAATCAATATTATACTGGCTAATTTTAAATTTAACTTCCGGAGGATAATCGATTTTATCTTCGCGTCTAATAAGTGCCACGATATTTGACCCGCAGTACGGGTTTATAAGGTCAATAGCTCTTGTTAAATCACTTGTATATGTAGCAATACCACATTTTCTTGGGACAAATGATGATACATATATACTACTAATGCCCATGCATTTTTCTCTTATGACTTTCTTAAGCTTACTCAAAATGACACCTCCCTGAGGTTATTTTTGAAAAGATACTTTTTCTAAAATAAGTCCGATAATACTGCATTAAATTCATAAACAAATATATCTGTAAGATTAAGCTAGAAGTCCGGAGGGAAATCTATTTCCTTTCCTGTTATTTTTTTAAGTCGTGCAAATTTATATGCACTTTTATATTTTTTGGCAACAATTTCCCAGGATACGACTTCCTTCAGATATTTCTTCAAATTCTCCGATAGCTGTTTTCTCAGATCCTCATCGCAGGCAAGCCTTATGACCTTCTCTTTCAGCATCTGCTTATTCGTAAATAGCAACCCCCCTTCACTTTCCAGAGTCTGTGCCGTCAATGCTTCCAGGGGAGCTGTGGTTATATAAGGTTTGTTTAAAGCAATAATCCTTGCAATCGTTCCCGATTGAGTTTCATCAACAGTGGGTAATACGATAAATTTGCAGACTGCCATGACTTTATAATATGCATCCCCTCTTGGAATAAATTCGTAGTAATGCGCGATTCCTTTCTTCTCCAGGATTTCCAGGCTTTTTTTATAATTATTATAATCTTCTACATGAGCTGCATCCCTTACGGTACCTGCAGCCAGCAGGTCCCAATTCTCACCGGTTCTTTTTTTTATTTCTTCAAGTATTTCTTCCCACATTGAAGTCAATATATCCCATCTTTTATTTGATTGGATCCAACCCACCAGACCAACAATATTATCGCTCAGATATTCGAACCTGTTTAATCCAAGATCCTCTCTCAATTTTTGAATTCTTTTTTCATTATAATTCCTGTCTGCTCTTGCGCCGTGAGGGACAATCATAATATTTTT
>CAZYQD010000101.1:0-3675 GCA_964649405.1 uncultured Actinomycetota bacterium | reverse complement strand
ATGGCTCAATTGATAAGAGAGGCAGCGCTTGAAATACTTGAAGATGAAGAAGATTTAAAATCTGCATTGAAAATTATGGGTAATGATGAAGAGATGATTTCATTTGATGATTACAATGATAGAAGAAAACAGGGGCAGACAAAAAATTTATAAAATTTTCTTAAAAAAATCCGCTGTAAAGTTTTTAAATAGAATCACGGATAAGGATTATGGTATCATATCAAAAAATATCACCGCATTGGAAAATGTTTCACGGCCTTTTAATTCAAAAAAAATTGCCGCTGATGAAAAAAATATTTACAGGATAAGAGTCAGTAGATACAGGATTATTTATTTTATTGATGATAGCAATAGAATAATCAATATTCTGGAAGTGAAGCTTCGAAGAGAAAATACCTATAAAAGCTTTTAAGGTTCTAAATATAACATTCCTTATTGAAATAAAATTTACAAGGTCATAAGTCTAATGAATATAGGGAGATATAAAATTAACCTGGTAATCTTCGATATGGATGGGTTGATGTTCGATACCGAGAAACTTATATATAGAAGCTGGAAAGAATCCTGTAAAAAATATAAGCAAAAAATCAATAATGGGATTTTTAATAAAACAATTGGCTTGGACTGGAAAAGAACGATTGAAGTCTATAAGAAATATTATGGTTCCAGTTTACCGTATGAAGATATTATAGATGAGACAATGAATATTTTTGAGGACTTTATCCGTTCGGAAGGTGTACCTTTGAAGGAGGGTCTTTTGGAACTTCTGGAATATAATAAGAAAAAACAATTAAAGATGGCGATTGCCACATCGACCAGGAGGGACAGGACAGAAATGATGTTGAATTTATCAGACACCGGAAAATATTTTGACACGGTTGTATGCGGTGACGAGATAACAAACGGGAAACCTGACCCGGAAATATTTCTGGAAACAGCAAAAAAACTAAACTTCCGGCCTGAAAATTGTATGGTCCTGGAAGACTCAGCAAATGGGATAATAGCAGCTTACAAGGCAGGAATGCTGCCGGTTATAGTTCCGGATATCATAAAACCGGGAAAAGAAATTGAAGCTATGATTTTTAAGAAATTTGACAGCCTGAAAGAAGTTAAAAATTATTTTGAAGATAATTTTAAATAAATCGTTGTGCTAGTGTAAGAAAGTTTTTATAATAGGCAAATAGTAAGGAGCAGTGTTGTAATTTAACTTGTATTATTTTTGGTACAATATTACATACATTATTATGTGAAGATATAAAGGAGTTTTAAGTGGCTTTGAAAGTAACAGTTGTAGGAGTGGGGTTGGTTGGAGAAACTATCGTTCATTGTCTGAAAGAAAGAAATTTCCCATGCCAGTGGCCACCCAGAGTCGCAGCGACAAGAGAACGTTCAAAGATACTGGCAGGAGAATCGATGCTTGTCGAAGAAACAACTGAGAATGTTTTTAAGGGTGCCGATCTGGTCCTTTTTGCCGGGAAAGAAGGGGCAAGAGGAGCCAGCGTAACATGGAGGAAAACTGCGGAAGATGCCGGGGCAATATGTATAGACAACGGTAGGGATTTTCGTCTTGCCAGAGATGTTCCTCTGGTGGTTCCTGAAGTCAATGCTGATTCTATCAAAGAAGGAGTGCGTTTTATTGCAAGTCCAAACTGCTCGACTATCCAACTTGTCGTAGCTCTGGCCCCTATATATAAAATTGCTAAAATAAAAAGAATTATAATTTCAACCTACCAGTCTACAAGCGGATGGGGTGTGGAAGGACCCGAGGAACTTCGCCGTCAGACACCCATGGCGCTGGAGTCGCTTGAAAATATTGCTTTTAATCCAAAAGTCTTTTCTCGTCCGATAGCTTTTAATTGTATACCTCATATAGAACCCTTCATGGAGGAAAATTATACACGTGAAGAATTGAAACTTGTTTACGAGACCCGTAAGATCTTAGGGGATCCAAATATTTTAATTTCCGCGACCGCAGTACGCGTGCCTGTATTTGTCGGACATGGAGAATCTATATGGTTAGAAACTGAAAAATCATTGGAGCCCGAAGAAGCCCGGGATATTTTAAAAAATTCTCCCGGCATAGTCTTGATGGACGATCCGGTAGGTGAGAATATCTGTGGTGATGGGAATGAGAGAAATTATCCAACTCCACTTGATGTTAATAGATATCGCGACGAGGTCCTTGTTGGAAGAATAAGAAAAGACACAAGCTGCGCAAATGGACTCGTATTATGGTGCGTGGCTGACAATCTTCGAAAAGGTGCGGCATTGAATGTGGTCCAGATTGCTGAAGAACTTGTTAAGAAGGGTATTTTAAAACCATAATCAACGGAAGCGTAAATAGCAGTTTTACAGCAATGGATTATGTATTCAATACAGACTATTGCGAAGAGATTATGGTTCTCCCCAAAAAAAAACATTCAACTATTACTTTAAGGAGGTAAAGATGTTTATACTGGAAGAAATTAATGAACTTTATGCGAAATTTTCGGATGCTGTTTATAGGCCCAATGTTCTTGATGGCAAGATCAAGGAACTCATTGCTCTTTCAGATTCGGTAATGGCAGACTGTGTTCCCTGTATCGAGTATCATTACAGAAAAGCAGTCAAAGCAGGAGCGTCAAAAGAGGAGATAGCTGAAGCCCTGACTATTGCCATGTCGGTAAGTGCGGGAAGCAAACAGGCAAAATATACATCTGTTATAGACAGGCTTGAAAAAGAATAAAAACTCATATTCTTGAAACAATATGCCAGAAATCTGCGGGGAAGAATTATAATATTTTCCGGAAGCTAAAGATTAAAATAGGGCTATCTTATTCCGCTATGAAAATACGAGAGATAGAAGCAAAATCAATAATAAGCAGATCTAATCTGCCAGGTGCGGATTATGTTATAAATCCCTATACTGGCTGTATGCATTCCTGTCTGTATTGTTATGCAAGGTTTATGAAAAGATTCACCGGACATGCGGAACCCTGGGGCAAATTCATTGACGCAAAAATAAATGGGCCGGATCTTATTCCGGAAAATACTTCGAAATATAAGGGTAAGAAGATTTTTATGTCTTCTGTCACCGATCCTTATAACCCGCTGGAAGGAAAATACAGGTTGACCCGCAGGATACTGGAGAAACTAATTCCATTACAGCCTGAAATGGAAATATTAACCAAATCCAATCTTGTTCTAAGGGATATGGATCTGCTCCTGCAATTTAAAAGCCGCCAGGTCGGGATAACTATAACTACAACTAATGATATCTTGAGAAAAGAGATTGAGCCTTTAACGTCCTCTATTCAAAAAAGGATAGAAGCACTTCAGAAATTAAAAGAGGCGGGAATCGAAACCTATGTTTTTATCGGTCCGATTCTTCCGTTTTTTACAGATTGGAAAGAAATCGTCCTGGAAACAAAAAAATTATCCGGGTCCTATTTATTTGAAAACCTGAATATTACAGGCGCGGTCTGGGGCTGTGTAAGAAGGTGGCTTACCGATAAACATCGAAATTTGCTACAGGAATATGAACATGTATACTTTACTAAGAGTGGGTATTGGGATAATGTTGAAAAGGATATAGAAAAGTTTTGCAGGAGACAAAAATTGGATTTTGAAATTTATTTCCACCATTGAAAATAATATTTAAATCTATAGGAGGGAAAAATGGAGAATTTTACATTT
>CAZYQD010000100.1:0-3686 GCA_964649405.1 uncultured Actinomycetota bacterium | reverse complement strand
GATAATGAAGATTTTCTGGAGATTTAATAAAGTATCTCAATATATTAAAGACTGAATACTCCAGAATTTCTACATTATTTTTTAATATAATTTCCTCAAAAACTAATGAGAGGAGAAAAATGTTTAAAAATAAAAGAAAGATTATTTTTTCAATAGGCTCTGTATTAATTCTTCTTTTATTCTCAATTAGCTCCATTTCCTGTATGGGAATGGGTTCTTTTTCTGGCACAGCAGATGATTCGGCCAATCAGGAAATTGAGGTATTTGAAGTAAAGAAGGGGAATATTTTTCAGCTTATTTCAACTACAGGTTCAGTAAATTCGGATTCTCTGAACACTTATACCTTACAGGGTTCTGGTGAAATAATATCTGCTCTGGAAAAGGGAGATACTTTTAAAGAAGAAGACGTACTTGTAGAAGTAGATAATTCAGATGGTCTGCTCCAGGTAGAAAAAATTGAGAAGAATTTAAAACTTTCCGAAATATCCTGGAAAGAAGCAAAGCTAAATTACCAGAAATCCATGGACACTTATCATATTACTTTGCAGCTGCTGGACCTCAATACTCAAAAAGCCGAAGAGTCTACGGAAAGTGCGCTGGATTCTCTGGAAGATGCAGAGGAAAAAGGTGAATCATCATCTATATCTCAAGCAGAATCTTCTTACAAGCAAGCACTTCTTAACCAATCTACTACTTATTGGAATAATTTATCGAGCCTTCAGTCAGCAGAAGCGCAAATGGAATCAGCAAAAGATAATCTAAATCAGGCAGGAATACAATTAGAGCTTGCCAGAATGGACATGGAGTCCGCTAATGAAGATCTTAGTGATTATATACTGTATGCTCCTTATGATGGAATAATTGTTTCATCTGATTTCGAGGTAGGCAATCAAAATGGTGGAAATACAATATCAATAATCAGTAATAATTTTTTAATAGATGCAACCATTGGCGAAACTGATATCTCAAAGATATCAGCAAACGATGAGGCATATATAACACTGGATGCTTATCCTGATGACCAGCTTTTAGGAGAAGTAGAAAAAATCATACCTATTACCGTAGAAGATGGCAATTTAACTTCTTTTGAGATTATAGTTAAATTTAATAATGTCGGTGATATTAAGATTTACTACGGACTTTCAGCCAGTGTCGATATTGTAACTGAAAAAGCTGAAGATGTTTTATATGTCCCTATTCAGGCGGTATATACTGAAAACGGGAAAAGTTACGTAGATCTTTTAGTATCAGGACAGGTGGATTCTGAAAATATGGAACAAGCCGTAAATAAAGTGGAGGTTAATACAGGTATAAATGATTATTCTTATATAGAAATAACTTCTGGACTGAAAGAAGGAGATATAATCGTAACCTCGAGAATATAATAAATAAATATAAGACGATAAACAAATTATGGATCAAAAAATAATAGATATAAAAAATGTTACCAAGGTATATAAAATCGGTAGTGTAAGAGTAAAGGCCTTAAGTGGGATCAATCTCGAAGTTAACCAGGGTGAATTCTTAACTATAATGGGGCCTTCCGGATCAGGTAAATCTACTCTTATGAATATATTGGGTTGTCTGGATACTCCGACTTCGGGATCCTATTTACTGGAAGATATAAATGTGGCCGGGTTAAATGACAATAAGCTAGCGGAAATTAGAAATAAGAAGGTTGGATTTGTGTTTCAGACGTTCAACTTGCTGTCCAGAACCAATATAACAGGAAATGTTGAACTTCCTTTGATTTACTCAAAGGAAAAGCTATCTAAATCAAAGAAAGATTTAATAAGTGAAGCGATAGATTTGGTTGGACTGACAGAATGGGTAAGACACAGGCCCAATGAACTTTCAGGAGGTCAGAGACAGAGGGTAGCCATTGCCAGAGCTCTGATTAATGACCCTACGATAATACTGGCTGATGAACCTACGGGTAACCTGGATTCAAGGACAGGTGAAGAGATAATGGTCATATTTCAGAATTTAAACAGACAGGGCAAGACTATTCTATTTGTAACTCATGAAATTGACCTGGCGAGACATGCAGGAAGAATAATTTACCTTAAAGATGGTGTCGTAACTGGAGAGGAAAAGATAATAAATCCAATCGATGCTCGAGGGAAGCTGGAGAATATGCCTAAATTAGAAGATAAAATAAACAGCATAGGGGAGAATACTTTATAATGAAAAGAGTAATTGAAAATATAAAGATTGCTTTTAAATCTCTGGGCTTAAACAAGTTAAGATCATTTCTGACCATGCTTGGAATTATAATAGGGGTCGGCTCTGTTGTTGCAGTTATGTCTGTAGGGGCGGGAACAGAAGCATCAATAACCGAAAATATACAGAGTATGGGTACCGATGTCATTACTATTACTCCTGGAAGAGAGTCGCCAGAAGGCATGCAGACCAGAGGAGGAGAGGTTCCGGGACAGCAGGGAGGTTTTATGAGTGGATTTGAAGGAGAAGAGGATGAAGAAATCGTAGCAGGAGATTTATATCTGGAAGACGCAGAAGTTCTTAAAGAAGAAGCAAGTTTGCTGGATGAAATAGTTCCTGTTTTATCGGGAGGAAATACTACTTTTTCCTACATGAGCTGGAGTGGAAGTGTGAGTGTAAATGCAACTTCGGAAGATTATTTGAATTTCGCAGGTTATGAGTTGGAAAAAGGCAGTTTCTTTACCAGGGGAGATGTTTCTAACTCGTCAAATGTAGTTGTCCTTGGATATAATGTAGTGACTGATTATTTTGGAAAGACCAATCCCGTAGGTGAAGAAGTAAAAATAAATGGAAAAAAATTTATAGTAATGGGAGTACTTAAGTCAGTTGGCTATACTTTTGGTATGAGTCCTGATAATTCTATTTATATTCCTATTACAACTGCTCAAAATAAGTTATACGGTATTGATACGGTCAATCAAATCATGGCAGAGGTTGAAAGTGAAGAGGTTATGGAACAGGCTATGGATGAAGCAAAATCCATATTGAGAGTTCAGCATCATATTCTAACCGGAGAAAGTAGTGATTTTGAAATAAGCAGTTCTACCCAGCTACTTGAAGTGGCAAGTACGGTTACTGATGTTCTTGTTGTTACCCTGGCCAGCATAGCTGCTATTTCACTTCTGGTCGGAGGTATAGGAATTATGAATATCATGTTTGTATCAGTGACAGAAAGGACAAGAGAGATTGGAATAAGAAAAGCAATAGGTGCAAAAAATAGAGATATATTGATACAATTCCTGACCGAAAGCGTAGTATTGAGTCTATCAGGAGGTATAATCGGAATAGGACTTGCGGGCCTTATAACCTGGATATTGAAAACATTTGCTGATCTTAACTCTCTGATTACATTATCTCCTATAATTATGGCATTATCTTTTTCTACGGCAATAGGTGTGATTTTTGGTATATTTCCTGCGATAAGGGCGGCAAGACTGAATCCCATTGATTCGTTAAGGTATGAATAAGCCTGGCCTAGATTTATTTTTATTCTTTTAATGTATAAAATAGTTATAAAAAATAAGAGATTTTTAAAATGAAAATATTAATAATTGAAGATGAAAAAGCGGTAGCGGATAATTTAAAAGTGGGATTGGAACAGCACAGATTTATAGTAGATATTGCTTATAACGGACAGGATGGATACAGTCTAATAGGAGATTATGATTATGATATTATAATAC
>CAZYQD010000099.1:0-3765 GCA_964649405.1 uncultured Actinomycetota bacterium | reverse complement strand
CAGCCGGCATTTATTGCTTTTACGATGGCTTCTTCGAATCCAAAATTAATGACGATCGCACCCATCTGCATGTCATCTGAAACAATCAAACCTTCATAATTTAGTTCACCCCTTAATATATCCTGTAAAAATATGGATGATAGGGTAGCTGGACTATCGGGATCGATATCTGTATTCATGATATGAGCTGTCATTACGATATCGACTTTACTGTCTTCTATTAATTTCCTGTAGGGGAAAAGCTCTGCCTCTTCATTATAAGTATCTGTTATATCCACCAGTCCCAGGTGGCTGTCTTCGGTAGAACTCCCATGCCCGGGAAAATGCTTTATTGCTGTGATGATATCGTATTTATGCATAGCATCGATAAAAGATCCAGCATGCTCATAGACTTCAACCGGATCATCCGAAAAAGATCTTTCCAGATTTCCGATCACCGGATTGTCTTTATTTATATTGACATCGATTACTGGTGCAAAGTTCAAATTAAATCCCAGGGAATCAAGCTCCATTGCAAGAGGAGATACTTCCAAAAAAGTATTTTCAGGGTCATCTTCTCCCATTTCCTGTGCGCTCTTTATCGGGATAAAGCCGTATTCCGCCTTCAGGCGGTTTACATAACCGCCTTCTGCATCAACAGCTATGAACAGGTCGCTGCGGGTGAACTTTTTTAAATCTTCGATTAGCTTCTTTGTTTGAGACGGATCGAGAATATTTCTGGGAAAACTCTTCGACGGCACGTCATAATCAAAAAGTATGACCCCTCCGATATTATATTCATTGATATCTTCCACTATGCCGGAAGAATTATCGGCCTCTGTTCCCCTGAAACCTAAAATAATCATTTCCCCGATCATTTGATCCAGTGTAGGACTGGTTTGTTCCATCTCTGTAGGGGTCTCATTATCTGAAGTTCCTGTATTTATATTATCAGCTTTTTCTTCTTTACATGAGGAAAATATAAAATTAGTAAAGAGAAAGACAATTAGCACAAGAAAAAATAAAAATATCAGATATTTTTTTGATTTCATTTCAAAATCTTTTTTTATAAAAATCAGTATTCGGACATTGTATTTTTACATCATTTTGAAAAAGTAATAAGATTATAACAGATATATCTTTTCAATATACTACAAGTTATTTACTTTAATAACTTTATTATTTAATCAATTTTTAAACCGGCATCAATGTTCCGGTAAAAATTATCCAGGAAAGAAGTGATTTAGCTACCAGACTTAAGGTAATGTATACTCTCTCGCCATAAAAATCATCGCGCTACATGCAAAATTTAAAATTTTGCAAATATTATAAAAAAAAATTAATATATAGAAGTTTTGAAATAGTAAGAGTGTTAAAAAGTTTTTTAGAAAGGTCAATAAACCAGATGGCACAGAAAAAGATGAATATATCGACTGTCGGAGTTTTTAAAGACGCCCTGTGGGTATCCTTAAAGAAACCTTCGGTAGCACTTTTTTTTCTTAAGACTATTATCAACCAGAGGAGGGCGCAATGGACCAGATTAAAATGGACAAGTGAAGGAATACCGGTGCCCCCTGTGATGATTTTTAGCATCACCAATGAATGTAACCTGAATTGCAAAGGCTGCTATAATAAGGCTCTGAGGGTACAGTCAAAAAAAGAATTAGATACTGCCGAGATAATAGATATCCTCGGACAAGCTAAAAAGCTGGGTATTTCATTTATTGTAGTAGCCGGGGGAGAACCATTCGTCAGGAAGGATTTTTTAGAAATCGTCAAAACTTTTCCTGAACTCATATTCCTTGTTTTTACAAACGGTTTACTCATAGAAGGTAACCTGCTTGAAGAAATAAAAAAGAATAGAAATGTGGTTCCGATTATAAGCATCGAAGGTCGCTCAAAACAAACGGATCTGCGCAGAGGGGAAGGAGTATTCAGGCTTTTAAAAACGGTGATCAGAAAATTGAAGAAAGAATCTGTATTTTTCGGGACCTCTCTTACTATGACCAGGCAAAATTTTGAACTGGTAACTGATCTGGACTTTGTAACCGATCTGACGAGAAAGGGCTGTAAGGTTTTTTTCTATGTTGAATATGCACCTATTGTGGAAGGTACGGAGGATTGGATCCTTACAGGTGAACAAAGAAAGAAAGTCCCTGTTATTATGGAAGATTACAGAAAAAGATTTTCGGCGCTTTTTACCGGATTACCGGCAGAGGAAGATCTATTTGGAGGATGTCTATCCGCAGGAAGGGGTTTTATCCATTTAAATGCAGAGGGGGATCTTGAGCCCTGTCCTTTTGCTCCGTTTTCAGATGTAAATCTTAGGGATATGACCCTGAAAGAGGCCTTGCAGTCAAGGCTTCTTGAAGAGATAAGAAAAAATCAGTTTATGCTTGATGAATCCGGAGGCGGATGCTCCTTATGGGCAAACAGGAAGTGGGTCGAATCTCTTCTCAAATAAATTCCGGATAAAGTAGAAAGGAGTACTTTGATGTCTAAAAAATATCTAATTTATCCCGTTTTTATTTTGGTTCTTTTATTTATAATCATGATTCTTCCTTCATGTAAACCTGAACCGGTACAGGAGGAGGAAGAAGCAGCCGGGGAAGAAGAAGCAACTGAAGAAGAGGCAGCAGGGGAGGAAGAAGCAGTTGAGGAAGAAGAGGAAGTTATAAATGATTCTGAATCACTTTTTCCGGAAGCAGAAGAGGTTGAAAACCGTTTTATGGTTCAGGATGCTTTCCAGAGCATAACCTTTAGCCGCCCTCTTGATCTCCAGAATGCCGGTGACGGCAGTGGAAGGTTATTCATCGTAGAACAGAGCGGAAGAATATCTATAATTGATACTTCTTCTTTCGAAACCAGTGCCGCACTTTTTCTTGATATAAGCGACCGGGTAGATGACAGCGGCAATGAAATGGGGCTTCTTGGGCTTGCCTTCCATCCTGATTTTGAAAATAATGAAAGCTTTTTTGTGAATTATACAAATGGAAATACCACAGTAATATCCAGGTTTATGTTAAGCTCCGATAATCCGGATACCGCAGATGCAGCAAGTGAAGAAATACTCCTGACTTTCCAACAACCCTATCCAAATCACAACGGAGGTCAGCTTGCTTTTGGACCAGATGATGGTTATCTGTATATCGCTACCGGAGATGGAGGAAGTGGAGGTGATCCTCATGGAAATGCACAGAACCGGGGAACACTTCTCGGAAAAATATTGCGAATCGATGTAGATAGTCAGGATCCCGGATTGAATTACGCAATTCCCTCCGACAATCCTTTTACCGGAAATAACGAAGGCTACCGGGGAGAAATATACGCTTATGGCTTGCGAAACCCCTGGCGCTTCAGTTTTGATCCACTCACTAATCTTTTGTGGACAGCAGACGTTGGACAGGACACAATGGAGGAAATCGATCTTATTGAAAAAGGTGGAAACTATGGCTGGAACATTATGGAAGGAAGCCTATGTTATAACCCCCGGACCGGATGTGATACTGTTGGTCTGGAACTTCCCATATATGAATATGGGCACTCACTGGGAGAATCGATTACCGGAGGTTACGTCTATCGCGGTGAAAATCTCCCCTTACTTTATGGTGCTTATATCTATGCTGATTATATCTCCGGTACCATCTGGGGTCTCTGGTATGAAGAAGGAGAAGAACCTGCAAACTTCGTACTTTCGGAAAGCGGTTTAAATATTTCGTCTTTTGGCATAGATGAAGATTATGAACTTTACCTGACCGCCTTCGATGGTAAAATATACAGCCTGAC
>CAZYQD010000098.1:0-3849 GCA_964649405.1 uncultured Actinomycetota bacterium | reverse complement strand
ATTATAATATTCATTTAATTTTTAAAAAGTAAAAAAACAATACGTAATTTTACTTTATATACTCCGAAAGTCCAGAAGAACTGTAGATATTTTTATCTGAATCTATTATCAAAGCTTCAACCCCATCAAGTGATTCAACAAGATCCATACCATCTTCCGGTCCCAGTACAAAGACCGAAGTCGCAAGGGCATCTGCCTTTATACATGTATCAGCTATCACAGTCGAACTTATGCAAGTATTGGCAGAATATCCAGTCCTCGGATCCATTATATGCCCTACTTCGCCTTCGGGGTCGTAATAGCGGTAATAATTTCCCGAGGTGGTAACTGCCTTATCTGCAAAAACAAATGTCGGAAGAGGTTCCATATCGGTATCTGTACTTGTAGGAGTATTGGGATTCTCCAGCTCGACCGTCCATTTCTCATTATCCGGTTTGACTCCCATTGCATATATATCCCCGCTTATATTTACAAGAGCCTGCTTTATTTCAAATCCTTTTATTATTTTCATTGCTTCATCGACTGCGTATCCCTGGGCAATTCCGCCAAAAGTAATGGCCATTCCATCTACGCTAAATTCTATTCTGTCATCACTTATAATTATCTTATCGGAACCAATCGCCGGGAAAGTCTCCTCTATTCTCTGGGCCTGGACTTCCGGGCTCTCTTTCCATAATTCACCTACCGACCAGAGATCGAGTAAAGGCTGAACGGTAATATCAAAACATCCGCCGGTAATATTGTAGTATTCAATGGAGCTATTTATAAGGTTTAGAAAATCCTGTGAAGGGTTATCCAGATAACCGTTTTTATTTAAAAAAGATGCTTCGCTGTTTTCATCGAAAATCGATGCTATATCCTCAATTTCCTTAATTCTATCAAACGCAGCATTTATTGCTTCATTTCCGGTCTCTTCATCTGAAAACACAATTATAGTTGCATAGCTTCCCATCACTTCTCTGGTTTCTTCAACTCTTTTTATGGTGCTGAATTTACAGGAGCTAAAAGATAGAAGTAAAAAACCTGCTATTAAAAAAATACTCAATAAACAAATTGCTTTTGTTTTATTTTTAAAAAATAGCACTAAAAACTCCCCCTCTTTGATGATTTTTGATTATTTTATTTAAGATTAATAATTTTTAAGTATTTTATCTTGCGACCTTCTAAATTCTTGCAACAATGAATTTTTAACCAAACTCACGTCATTATACTCTATCGGTTTATCTTTTTCTATATTTTTTCTTAAAATGCAGCCTTCTGAAATTCCAATGGGCAGAAGGTTTTCCTTAATCGCTTTGTCATACTTTTCTATCAGGCCATAGACCATATATCTACCGATTCCGTCGATTATTTCACCGGCTTTCAGATCTTTTTTAGCCAGCGTTATGACCTCTGACACCAGGCCGTGATCCGGTGTAATCGTAGGTTCACCATAAAAATATGCTCTGGCAATAGACAGAGGCGTCTCAATACTTGTGAGATGATAGGGTCTGTAAAGAAGAAAATAAGGGCCACTTCCCAGCATAAGATACTTTAGGTCGGCTTTCACCATCTTATTTTTAGTTGTATAAACTAAAAAAACACCAGGAGCAAGATTTCCGATTGCAAAATCAACAACTCCTCTTCCTGATAATATTCCGCCATCTTCTTTTGGCCGGAACACATTCACCAGGTCTTTTATATCTGCTTTCGGACCATGCATTCCCCTGCAGTCAGGTACAAGTCCCGTAGAATTTGAAACACAGGCCATCTCTATCATCGATTTTGTACCATCTACAAATGAGGTCATCATGTTAGGGCTAGAACCCTTACTCTCGGCATATTCCTTAAGCGTAGCCGGGTTTGCATATCTGTCCAGAGGATTATTTTTACCTTTACCTGCAGCAATAACTTCGAATCCCAGCGTATCTGCAAAATCATAAAGTTCTTTCAGGGCGGCTGGCTCATCTCCGGCCGATACGGTATATACCACACCGGCTTCATCTGCCCTCTTTTTCAGATATGGCCCGATAGTTACATCAGCCTCTACGTTTAAAGTTATTATATGTTTTTTGTATGATATGGCAGTGGAAGCTATAAATGCTCCGGCTTCGGGACTGCCAGTTGCATCTATAATCACGTCCACATCATCGATTGCAAAAAGAACATTAAGATCGTCCGCCACTATAAGCTTGCCTTTTCCGGCCAGCTGATTCAACTTCTCCCTGATGTCATTATTAAGGGCACTGCCTTCCGTTATGATTTTACTTATATTGTCATTTTCCGGACTAAGTCTACTTGCGGCCCCTGCCAGCACGATCTCGTCATCACTTATCTCCAGTTCCTTAAGAATAGCAATAATCCTGCCAATATCCCGATTTGCAACCACCAAGACCTGCATACCGTCCAGATCCCTGATATGGGATACCAGGGTTTTACCCATCTGCCCTACTCCTGCAATGGCAACTTTTATGGATTCCCCTTTTTCCCCAAGATTCTTTAATTTTTTATTTAGACCAAGCATAAAATCTGTTAAAAAGAATGATTTTCAGGACAAACAGGAGTAATTATATTACAATCCAATCCATCAATAAACTAAAAATCCCCTTATTATAAAACCTGATGTCAGTTAAATGACAGGGATTTAAGCATACTCTTTAATACATTATCTGCAAATGTCCGGTAATATATATCCGAAACCTTTATTAGCAGATAAAGTGTATTGTCCTGGTTTATGAAGATGATACTGCCATCCCAGCCGTTATTATCCTCACCGGGATAACGGTAACTTATCTTTCTATAAATGATTTCATTGATTTCCCCGGTACTTTCAGTTTTTTCGACCTCTGAATCTTCACCGGAGTCAACTATATCTTTTAATAATTTCTCTGCAAAATCCGAATACTCATCTTCAGAAGGAGTATAGTTTTCTTTCAAAACCCACATATTAATAACAACATTTATATTATCGGAATCCGGTATAAATTTTATTTTAAGCCCTTCACTACTTTCATTGTCTTCATGGTCCCATCCATCAGGATAAAGTATAGAAAATCCATATGATTCATTTTTATACATTTTTGCTGAATTAAAAGTGGCATCGGCAATTTCACCTTCCTTTATTTCATAATGATATTCTTGAACCGTAAAACTGCTCCCAAATACCTCGATTCTGTAATCTCCGACCGGCCAAAGTTTATCATTGATTATCTTAAAGATAATATAACGAGGTAAATAATAATCTATCTCAACAGTAATTTCCTCTTCGCCCAATAACTCATTATCACCCCGGTACCACCTGACCCCGACAGTCTCTCCTTTTATCTGGCTATTGAACTTCAGGCATGTGTAAATAATGTCATCGGGATAAAAACTTTCCATTTCTGAGACAGGTTGCCCGGCTTTATCTACTTCATTTGATAAAACCACATCAATTAATTCCATTTCAGGATACTCTATTATAAAATCCGCACTGGTTATCAAACTGCCATTATTGTAAAATTCCACCCTGTAATTTCCCGGTTCCCCTATGATACCTGCTTCTTTACCGGGAGTAACGTAGTTTGAAAGATAACCTTCGATATATCCGGAGCTTTCGCTGGAATATGTGTCAGTGGATTGTGCAATGACTTCTTCTGAGTCTTCTTTTATCCAGATAAACTTCCATATGCCGCTGGCCCTGACTCCTGACACTTCGATTGTTGCGAAAATCTTCTGAATTCCGATATCAAAACTATTTTTAGTATCCAGGGGAGAAAAAGTAGCCGGGTCTATTTCACTGCAAATTATTAAATTTCCAAATTCTTGCTGGCGGCGACAGGAAGAGGTTGAAATAATGGAAAACAGCATTAAAACCACAATAATTAAAAA
>CAZYQD010000097.1:0-3883 GCA_964649405.1 uncultured Actinomycetota bacterium | reverse complement strand
AGATGGAGATATCCATAAGATTTGGAAACCGGTAAAAGTTCGTCAATGGCTATAAAAACCATAAGTCCCGCTATGCCTGAAAGTATATATCCCAATACCTGCGGATTTAAAAAAGGAAGGAGGATCAGGGCTGTAAGCAGTGCCCCGATCGGTTCCACAACTCCGGATAAAAATGACCACAGAAAAGCCTTTTTCCTGCTGCCGGTTGCTTTATATATAGGAGCAGATACCGCGATTCCTTCCGGGATATTATGTATTGCAATAGCAATGGCTATGGATATTCCTAATTTAACATCCACCATTGAACTATAAAAACTTGCCATCCCCTCGGGAAAATTATGGATGGCTATTCCGAGTGCTACGAAAAGACCGGTTCTTAAGAGTTTTTTGTCGGTGCTGTCAGTTAATTTCTCCTTTTGTCCTATATATTCATGGGGTATAAGAGTATCTATTAAAAATATAAAGATAAATCCGGCAATGAAGGCTATACTGGCTTTGAGAAATCCCAATTCCTGAAAACCAGTAGGAAGTAGTTCAAAAAAGGAGATTCCTATCATGACTCCTGCTGTAAAGCCCAGGACGGCACTCATAAATTTTGAATTTTCTCTTTTAAATAAAAGGCCGATTAAACTTCCGATAGTGGTAGAGAGGCCGGCAATAGAAGTTATCAATAACGGTGTTATTATTTTTGGATCCATCTTTTTAAAGGTCCAGTACTAGATTTATTTTTAATAACAGTTTATTTACTCCAAAATTCATTTTATTATATTTATTTATCCTGAGTTTGTCTATTGACCGGAGTAAATTTCTCTATTGTCTGGTTGAAAATTAGCGATAACAACTATAAATCTCTTTCAAGAATTTACAATACGAGATATAATTTAGCTATTATAGCAGATTTAAATATTGGAACAATGAATGATTTTATGCTGATTATTTAAGCTAGGCCGATGATTCTAATCGAATAAAAAATAACGATTTTTTTAAATAATTAATATGCTATAATTGTTTGAAATATTATAGATTTATAATAATTTTATAGCCGGGAACATGGAAAAAAACAATAGATTTTATACTATTAAAGAAGCAACAGAAATGCTGGGAATCAGCGAACAGGAAGTAATGAATATGATCAGCCAAAAAAAACTTCCTGCCATAAGAATGGAAAAATCTATAAGGATAAGAGAAGAAGATCTGGAAAAAATACTGAGTAGTCTTGGAAGAAAGCCTGCAGAAGAAGAAACTGCGGCAGTGAATGGCTGGGCGATACCAGTAGAAGAAATGGAAGGCAATGGCGAAATCAAAAAGGAACCTGCCGATAATGAAAAAACAGAATTGGAGAACTCCTACAGGGAACTTCTTAAGAAAAAGCAGGAGCTGGAAGAAGATATAAATTATCTGCAGTATCAATATGATGAATTTAAAAACAAAATCAAAAATCTGGCTTCTGATGAGTTCAAGATGTTTTTAAAAAAGATCGATGAAGTAAATCCGGTGGAAGGTAATGAAGTCCTTCAGAATAGTTTTGAAAATAATTCAGATATAGATGAAGATGAAGATATAGATAAAACAGCAGAAAACCAAAAAGATGGTAGTGATGACGAGGAAGAAGCGCTGTTGCTGGAAGATGATGAATAGATTGAAAAAGATTGCTGCAAGTGTTGGTTAAATGAGGGTTTATTATTTTTTGGTAACAATAAAATATAAATATAAACTGACGCAAAATAATTTAAGGACTAAAAAAAGTCAGAGGTAGATTTCACTTCTGACTTTTTATTTTGGATTATTTCTATAGCCCGTTTGGTGTAATTTTAAAAAATGGATATCGAAAAGATTACAAAAGAACAACTGATAGATAAACTGGTGGAATTGAACAGGAAGGTTATCGATCTGGAGAAATATGAAGCGCGATCCAATCAGTTGAAAGAATCACTGGCAGAAACTGAAGGAAAATATAATAGTCTGATCGAAACAGGTTCTATAGGTATTATAACAATAAACAGTAAAGGGATAATAACATCATGCAACGATGCCATACTTGATTTTTCAGGTTATTCCCGTGAGGAATTAATTGGTAAATATTTCACAAAGCGGGTCAATCTCAGT
This sequence comes from uncultured Actinomycetota bacterium, assembly GCA_964649405.1. Lineage (GTDB taxonomy): Bacteria > Actinomycetota > Humimicrobiia > Humimicrobiales > Humimicrobiaceae > Hydromicrobium. The sequence goes on along the minus strand of CAZYQD010000097.1, from coordinate 1,777 downwards.
ACAAAAGATATTCCAAAATATCTCGAGATATTTAAAGCTATTCTGGATGGAAAAGAGGTAAGCTCATTTGAAATCACACAACACCGGAAAAACGGAGATGTTCTTTTTGGAGAGGTTTATTTTGGACCTTTGAAAAATAAAGATAATAAAATTATGGGTTTCAGGATGATCATAAAGGACATCACAGAAAAGAAGAAGCTGGAAAATAAGTTCCAGGAAAGCAGAGAAAAATTCGATACGTTTTTTAAATCTTCAATGGAGGGAATCGTTATTCATGATAATGGAAAAATTCTAGAGATCAATGATGCTTTTGCAATTATATTCGGATGCAGTCCTTCCTATGCTACCGGTAGGAATTTGCTGGATTTTATAGCGCCTGAATATAAAGAGACTATGGCTGAAAAAATAAAATCGGGATACGAAATTCCTTATGAAATAATAGGGCTGAAAAATAACGGTAACAGGATATTTGTCGAAGTAACCGGCAGGCCGATTGTACATAAGGGCAATAATGTGAGGGTAGAGATCATCAATAATATCAGTGAGCGTAAAAAAGCGGAGAAAAGAATTAGATATTTGAGCTTTCATGATAAATTGACGGAACTTTACAACAGGACTTATTTCGAGAAAGTGCTGATAAATATTTATAAGGATAGAGATCTGCCCTTAAACTTTATGATATGCGATTTAAACGGACTCAGATTGGTAAATGATGCTTTTGGCTATAATGAAGGTGATAAATTATTAAAGAGAGTAGCGAAGATATTGAAATTCTGCTCCCGTGAAGAGGATATCATTGCCAGATGGGGAGAGGATGAATTTTTTGTACTTATGCCGCGGTCTACCGAAAATGATGTGGAGGAGTTATCAAACAGGATAAAGAGAATCTGTGAAAAAACTCAGGACCAAAAGATACCTTTAAACATTTCGATGGGAATTTCAACGAGAGAAAGCAGAGATCAGGACCTAAAGGATGTTATAAGAGAAGCTGAAAACAATATGTATAAAAATAAGCTGCTTAAAAGAAAGAGTATCTATAATTCTATTATTTCCTCTCTGGAAAGAATATTATGGGAAAAGAACCGGGAGACAAAGCAGCACGCGGAGCGCCTTAAAAGGCTGGCCCTGGAGCTTGGAATGGCGATTAATCTTCCGCAAAATAAACTGGATGAGCTGGTTCTTCTTTCCACTCTCCACGACATTGGAAAAGTAGCCATCCCTGATACTATCTTACTGAAAAAAGGTAAATTAAATTCCAAAGAATGGAAAATCATAAAAAGACATCCGGAAATAGGATACAAGATTGCCGAATCAACACCGCAAATCTCATCTATAGCCGAGGATATTCTATCACATCATGAATGGTGGAATGGAGCCGGCTATCCCCAGGGACTAAAGGGTAAAGATATTCCTGTTAATGCATGTATTGCTTCTATTGTAGATGCTTATGATGTTATGACATTTGGAAGGCATTACAAAGAAGCAATTACTGAGGAAGAAGCAAAAGAAGAACTCAGGAGATGTTCGGGAACTCAATTTAATCCAATGTTAGTAGAGAGATTTGTTATGTCCCGGGAAAAAATGAATTGATATAAATGAGACATGCATTTACAAAGGTTATTTCTATTGTAGTATCATTTTTTTTGATTTTAAGCTTTTCAGGCTGCGTCAGGACTATCGACACGGATATCAATGATGATAAAATCGGAGTTATTGTAAGTATACCGCCGCAGGCTGAATTTGTAGAAAAAGTCGGTGGCGATAAAGTAATCGTCAC
>CAZYQD010000096.1:0-3954 GCA_964649405.1 uncultured Actinomycetota bacterium | reverse complement strand
AAACACAGGGCTCAAGGCCTATGGACAGATATATAAAACATCTTGATAAAATCATTATGATCCAGGATTACATAGAAAAACTTGCAAGAGAAAAAAATATCAGAATAATCGAAAACTATAATCTTGATAATGTGGTACAGAAAATATTGGAACTGGTATTTCAGAGAGTAAAAAGTGAATTCAGTAAAGTGGGATCAGAGTATTCCAAAAAGAATTAGGTCCTGTTCTGTATATAAAACTCTTTAGTGATTTTTTTATCCTCATTTAAATAGGTTTCCACAATATAGTTTCCGGCGGAATAAACACCATCATGTTTAATAAGCGAGATTATTATTTTTCCAGAACCTTTTTTCTCAGGATTTATAATATTTTTTTGAATTACATCATAAGAACCATCTTCGATTCTTAACCATTCTACTTTTATTTCATCTTCGGGGCCAAGGCGTTTTACTTCCATGATAAGATAAATATCCGGATCATGGCTGTTAAAGGAATAATCATTATCAGGTCCTGATTTTTCGAAATCGGAATCCCTGTCCATACTCAGGTAGATATTTTCGATATCCGGTTTTTCCTGCATTGTAGTTATTACGACTATTATTAAAAGACCGGTGCATGCAATAAATATAATTATATTTCTTTTTGTCATATTAGCCTAAAAATAAAATATAATAGTTTGGAGATATTATAAAAGTTATTTGAAGTATTAACCATAAGTTACTTTAAGATATTTGACTAAAATCATCAATTGATATATATTTTCAAAATAATTTTGTTTCGAGGAAATAAATATATGCCAATTTACAGTTATAAATGCGATAAATGCGGAAAAGTTTTTGATAAGTTCCAGAAAGTCGGATGTGACGATATTGTAAAATGTATTTACTGTAATTCAAATGCAAGTAGATTATTCTCGCCTGTGGGAATAATTTTTAAAGGATCCGGATTCTATACAACAGATTATAAATCAAGCTCAAAAAATCTTATTGGCAGCAGTGCTGTAAAAGGTGAAGAGAAAGAAACCAAAAAGGTTGAAGAAAAATCTTCAGGTAAAGGTGAAATCAGTACTGCAGCAAAAAAAAATAGCTAAATCTCAATTATTCTTGGTATAATTAGGACAAAATATCAATAATTTCAAATATTAATTATTAATGTTTCTATTATTAATTTTATCTATAACTTTAATATTCTTGTATATTTCCAGCCTGAGATTTATGATAAGAACTAATAGCGGGCATATTGTACAGAAAAAAATTCAGAATCTTGGAAACCATATGCCGGAAGCAGAAAAAGATAAGTCAGCCAGGTCTTTTTCGCTGGTATCGGCTCTGGCCCTGATCGTGGTTTTAAATTTAATAGAGATAGGTTATTTTATTTATAGTAATTATCTTTTCAATGATTTTATAATCACTCTTGGAAGTGCAATACTTATTGGTTATACTCTTTATTCTATGATAAAATTTTTACCTGGGATTAAAAAATTTGTCAGTAAACCATTGAAGTATTTTAAGGAAATAAATCATGGTTTTGACAATGCTTTGAATTTTATAATGGTTGCCCTGGAAATAGTATTTTGTGCTTATATAATGATAAAAATTTTTATTGAGTATATTTTGCTGGGTTAGAGAATTATGAGAATGAAAAGAATAAATGTTATTGTTATAATCGTCTTTATTTTCCTAATAGCCACAGTTGCAAGTTCCTGTTTTAATCTCAGCAGTGATCAGGAAAATGGAATAACGGAAGAGACCGGAACGGAAGAAACAAGCAATAATTCTGAAGAGATATCTGAAGAAAAGTTAAACGATCTTCTGGAGGACGAGGGCTTTATAGATGTATTCAATAGTTTTTACTACCCGGATTCAATAATAAAAGAAGCAAATATGGTTGAAAGCGATGAGAATCTGGCTTATATATTGTCGGAAGTATATGAGAATTTTCAAGAAGTCGAGCAGTTTTATAAGGATAAAAAAGTTCAGTCGATCTGGAGCAGGGGTCTTATATTCGAGGAAAGTTCCGGAGAGATAGAAGATGAATTTTTGACTTCAGAAGATGCAGATATTCCCACTTCTAAATTTACATACTACAGCAATGAAAAAGATAAGGTTGTAAATGTCTTGATCAAGGGCCTTGAAGAGGGCAGAACCCAGATAATGATTATATACTGGGACCTTCAATAAGCAATGAAAGATAGCATCACCTTAAAATCAAAAATCTACACAGTCAGCGAACTTAATCTGGAAATAAGAAAAAGCCTTGAAAAAGATTACTCTCTTATTTGGGTAGAAGGTGAAGTGAGTAATTTTTACTTCCATGAGAAGAAACACATGTACTTTGATTTAAAAGACGAGTGTTCAAAGATCAAAGTGGTTATGTTTCAGAGTAACAATAAAAATTTAGTTTTTGATATAGAAGAAGGACTGCACATTTTAATAAATGGCTATATTTCCGTTTTTGAAAAAAGGGGAGAGTATCAGGTAGTAGCCCTTGATGCCAGACCGGTCGGTAAAGGTTCCCTGATTTTAGCATTTGAACAGCTGAAAGAAAAATTAGAGAAAAAAGGATATTTTGACAGAATTTACAAAAAAGACATACCCATTCTTCCGGCAAAGATAGGTGTAGTAACATCAATCGGAGGTGCAGTGATAAGAGATATAATCCAGGTTCTAAAGCACAGGTTCGAAAATTTCCATCTTATTATAAGAAATGTCAATGTTCAGGGTACGACTTCAAGCGATGAAATTTGTGAAGCAATAGACGATTTGTGTCAATATGGCGTGGATGTGATAATACTTGCAAGGGGAGGGGGTTCTCTTGAAGATCTATGGGCATTCAATACTGAAAAACTGGCAAAAAAGATCTTTGATTGTCCCATCCCATTGATCTCGGCGATTGGCCATGAAACGGATTATACTATCTCCGATTTTGTATCGGACATGCGTGCAGCTACACCTTCTGTTGCCGGACAGTTAGTCATATTAAGTAAAATGGAAGCAGTGGAGAAAATTAAGGAGCTCAATAAAAGAATGGCCCTTCTTATTTACTCAAAAATAGCAATATTAAAAAAAGAGACCAATTTTATTATTAGAAAAAGGATCTTCATAAAACCCGAGACTCTTTTAAATAGGTTTAACCAACCAGCTTCGGAGTTCTATGACAAATTGATCGGGAACATGAAAGAGAATATCCGGATGAAGCAGGAAAAGATCTCCACTTTCAGACAGCTGATGGATAAGAAAAATATATTCAAAAAGATCTATATGTATAAAATGATAACCAGGGATATAGATGCCAGAATGATTTCGGCAGTAAAGAACTACCTCAATCTTAGTAAAGGCAAACTAAGACTGATACTCGAGAACCTCAAGGAAAAAAATCCTGTTTCTGTAATGGAACGGGGTTTTGCTATAATATACAAAGCCGAAGAGGATAAAAGGATAAGAAGCATAAATGAGGTAGATATCAATCAAAAGATCAGAATAATATTAAGGGATGGGATACTAAACGCAAAGATATTTGATAAAATATATAAAAAACTGGAGTTAGGTTCCAATAATGAAAATCGATAAAATGAGTTTTGAAGAGTCCATTAAAAAATTAGAAGAAATTGTCAAAGAACTGGAAGATGAAAATATATCACTGGAAGAATCAATGGAAAAGTTTGAATTGGGCATAAAACTTTCTTCTAATTGTCTTAAAAAACTAAATGAAGCTGAAGGAAAAATAGAGGAACTGACCAGAACCGAGGATGGTAAACTGGTTACGAAAGAACTGGATCTGGATAAGGATAGTTAAAGCTTATTCTATAGGTCCTATTTTTTACTTTCTATTGGCCTTTGGCTATAAAAAACTGCATAAATTAAGAATCTTCAATGACCATATATAGTGTATAGTTTGGGTAAAACATATAATAATTAGCTATATATAGTTTCTATATTACTGTTGATTAAATAA
>CAZYQD010000095.1:0-3983 GCA_964649405.1 uncultured Actinomycetota bacterium | reverse complement strand
CACCGGATGCGGCAGGAAAGATCCATACCGATTTTCAAAAAGGTTTTATTTGTGTCGAGGTTATTGACTATAATACCCTTGTAAATATTGGTTCATATACAGCTGCAAAAGAAAAAGGTCTAGTCCGCCGGGAGGGAAAAGACTATATAATTAAAGACGGAGATGTTGCCCTGTTTAAATTCAGTATATAAAATTGAGTTTTCCGATATTCATTTGTATAATGGGATTTAATCTTTGAAAACAATAAAAAATCTTTATTTTTATTTACCGGAAGGGGTCTATTGGAAAGAAGAGGCAAAAGAGAAACAATCATAACTTTAATAATAATGATCATAATTGCTATTGTGATTGTAAGCTGGCTTTCCGGTTTGTGGAGCTGCGAGAGCGGGAGAAAAGAATTAACCGATGTAGAAAGACTCACCATTTCCGATTACGTGAACTCTGTTTCGGTATTTGTCCAGCAATCCAATAGGGTTTCTGTTAAGTTTTTTAATACCATGGACAGAGCCAGAGAATTATCCCGTGAAGATCTGGATAGTGAACTTCTGGAAATAATAGAAGAAAGCAGGGTTATTTTAGAAAACAGCAAAGGATTGAATCCTCCCGAATTTTTTGAAGTGGTGCAGGGGTACCTCGAATTGGTTTTTGAAACAAGAAATAAAGCTTATGAGGATTTCAGGCCAGCTTTATTCAATGCTTTGCAGGACCTGGACGTAGATATATCCACTACTCAGATAACAAATACTTTCCTTTATATGTTCATGAGTGATGAAATATATACTTACTTTCAGGATAGGTTAAAGGAGTCGGGAGAGTTGATGGGAATAAATAATCTTACCATATTAGATTCGGTGATTCTTAAAGATAAAAACCTTACCAATACCCAGAATGTCATGGGGTTTATTTCTGAGATTAAAACCGTGACCGAACTTCAGGAAAGGAGAGGTGTGGCTGTTATCGAAGACAGCATAGAGTTAAATCCTCAGAAAATAAATCAACAGGGTGACTACATGATATTGGCCAATGGCACAACAATTACTATTGCTATTGCCATACAAAATCAGGGAAATGTCATAGAAAACGATGTAAGAGTGGTTATGGAATACAGGACCGAGGATAATGTTACTGAAGAAAAAGAGTATATTATTGAATCAATAAATCCTTCCGAGAAAGCAAGGGTAAGTATACCGGGATTTGTTGCTTATCCCGGAAGAAGATGTGAAGTGGAAATAACGGCAGTCCCTGTGCCAAACGAAGCGCTAACAACAAATAATACCTTTACATACAAATTTATGATGGAAAATTAGTACGGATGCCTGATATTATTTCCTAATAATTCTATAATGAATTTAAATAAAAGGTTTTCCATATTGTAATAATCGGTTATAATATAATACTATCTAAATTGTAATAAACAGAATTGTGTTTTCATGGAGGATAAAAAACTTAAATCTTTTACTTTACTTATTTTATCGGACGCTAAATCAAAGATAAGAAGAGTAAAGATCACTCATAACCTGTTAAGATTATTATTTGTTGTATTCATCATAATATTAGCCTCTGCCGTAATATTGGTTTCAGATCTGTTTCTTACCCGCCAGAGATTGAATGAAAAAATAGCCGAGTTGGAGAGAGTTGAATATAAGGCCAATTATAAGGAAGTGGAACTGGCAAACCTTGAAAGAAAAACTAAAGAGATCGAAACAAAAACAAAGATCCTGGAAAGTTATTTAAACGAAGTAGAAAACCTCGACCGTATGGTCAGGGATATAACAGGAAAAGGCGGGTACGCCGAGGAAGTAGTGATTTATACGGCAGATCTAAGCTCTGATATCGAGCTCGAAGAGGACCCCAATGAAATTTATTACTATATTAGCGATCAGGAAGAGGGATTGGATGATATAGATGCTTTACTGGACGATCTTCTTGCCAAAGCACCTGAAATGTCGGAAATATTATCCCGCGACAAGCAAAATATGGAGGACCACATATATTTAATGGATCACACACCTGATCACTGGCCCACTTATGGAAGTATTACGTCTACCTTTGGTGCCAGGAGAGGTGGATACAGACATAAGGGAATAGATATCGCAAACAATACAGGCACCAGTGTCCATGCATCTGCAAGCGGCGTTGTTATTTTCGCAGGATGGCATGGAGGTTACGGCAGGAAAATCATAATTTATCATGGATTCGGATATACCACGGTTTATGCTCATCTCAGCAGGATCGATGTCAATGTCGGAGATGAAGTGACAAAAGATGATATTATAGGGGTAATGGGAGACACCGGAAACAGCACGGGACCGCATCTCCATTTCGAGATTTTGGTTGATGGTATTCCCAAAAATCCAATGGACTTTCTTCAATAAAAAATAATCCTTATTTACAAAGCCAGTTTTGTTCTATATTATTTTCAATCAATGAATAAATTTTATTTTTTTATTGGAACAAGCGTCAGGTATATCAATATAATATGAGTGAAAAAAAGAAAATAGCATATCTGGGTCCGCCGGGGACATTTACAGAAGAAGCCCTGGATAAATTTATCAAGGACTTTAATCATATAGAGAAGGTGCCTTTCGCTACGATAGTAGAAGTCATAAAGAGTGTCGATAGGGGAGAAACTGATGAGGGATTGGTTCCTATGGAGAATTCTATCGAAGGCCTGGTAAATATAACCCAGGATATTCTTACTTTCGAAAGTGAAGTGAAGATAATAGGAGAAATAATCATTCCGGTAAAACACAGCCTTATAGGTAAGAAAAAAATAAGATTTGATAAAATAAAAAAAGTAATTTCCCATCCCCATGCAACTGCACAATGCAGGAATTTTTTATCGACTAATTTGAAGGGTGCCGAAATAATAGCTGCTAACAGCACTGCCGAAGCGGTTAAAATCTTAAAAAAGGAAGATGATGATACAGTAGCTATTGGAACGAAAATTGCAGCGAAAATATATAATCTGGTGATAATAGAAAGTGATATCGAAGATAATAAGGATAACAAGACAAGATTTGTTTTCCTCGGAAACAGCATACAACAAAAGACAGGTGATGATAAAACTTCGATAGTATGTTTTCTCAAAGAAGATAGGCCTGGCAGTTTATATAATATACTCAAGGAATTTGCCCGCAGAGACATCAATCTAACCTGCCTCGAATCCAGACCGGCTAAAAAAAATCTCGGAGATTATGTATTTATTATGGATCTTGATGGTCATTTACATGATAAAAATATTTTTGAAGCAATCGAAGCTCTGAGAAAGAGTGTTTATCTTGTAAAGATTTTAGGTTCATATCCAAAATGGAACAAAAGTAATATGAAATAATAAATACGGTGAATGCAATGATTGATTTAGAGCTTTTTAGAAAAAATCCTCAAATTTTTAAATCTGAAATTAATAAGAGGGGTCTAAAAATAAACATTGATTCCGGTATTGAACTTGATCGGAAGAAAAGGGATCTTATTTTAAAAATCGACCGGTTAAGATCGGATAAAAACCTGGCTTCAAAGGAGATACCAGGACTTAAGGGTGAGGAAAAGAATAAAGAGATCAACCGTATGAAGAAAATAAATGAAGATCTAAAGAAGATGGAAGCTGAACTGGAGGATATCGAAAATAAATTTCTGATTCATTTTTCGGCATACCCGAATCTGTCTCATAGTACAACTCCGATAGGAAAAGACGAGAGTGGAAATGTAGTCGAGTCCATTTACGGCAAGAAACCGGAATTTGATTTTGAACCCAGGAGCCATATCGATCTGGGAGTCAACCTGGATATACTTGATGAAAAAAGAGCGGCAAAAATTTCAGGTTCAAGATTTGTTTTTTTAAAGAATGAGGCAGTCCTTCTGGAATTTGCATTGGTCCAGTATGTTTTAAGCATACTCACAGATAGAGGTTTTACACCATTAATGCCGCCGCTTCTGGTAAAGGAGATGGCAATGTATGGTACGGGGTTTTTCCCGGTGGAAAA
>CAZYQD010000094.1:0-4061 GCA_964649405.1 uncultured Actinomycetota bacterium | reverse complement strand
TGAGCTGGTTTTTTCGAAACTGCGCTTTTATTTATTTTTACGTCAACACCGCTTGCAATGGTTATTATAAGCGCATCATCTCTTATATCTTTGATCCTTCCGTGAAACCCTCCTATGGTGACTACTTCATCGCCCCTTTGAAGACTGGCCATCATCTCTTGAGCTTTTTTGGATCTTACTCTTTGCGGCCTTATCAACAAAAAGTAAAATGCTACCACTAAAAGTACCAGCCAGATCCATGTCCCATAGTTAGCAAATATTGCCTGCCATCCGCTTGCTTGCTGAGTTCCCGTTCCATCGGCTGCTTCTCCGTCTTGCGTTGTCGCCCCGTCACCTGTAGCTGTCGTAGGAAGACAGGCAACAGATAAGGAACCTATGCATATTACCAGTACTGCGATGCTTAAAATACAAATAATCTTTTTTGATAATCTCATATTCACTCCTTAAAAATTGATTGTTCTTAAAAATCAAATATTACTATTATTATCTTTTTTGAAAATTTTGCAAATAGTAATTCATATATTATATCCATTTATAAATTTTTTTCTAAAGCTTTCAAAATTTCCCTCCAGTATCGCATTTCTTGATCTATTTACCAGATCAAGAATAAAATGGAGGTTATGGATCGTTAGAAGTACGCTTGAGAGTATTTCTCTGCTTTTGAATAAATGTTTAATATAGGACCTGCTGTGATTTCTACAAGTATAACAATTGCATTTATTATCGAGTGGGCCGAAATCATAAGTATATTCCTTATTCTTTATATTTATCCTGCCATTTTCCGTAAAAGCACTTCCATTTCTTGAAATCCTTGTAGGCATAACACAATCAAACATATCAACTCCGCTCCTTATTGCCTCGATCACTCCTATCGGGTCTCCTATGCCCATAAAATACAGCGGTTTTTTATTATCTAAAAATTCAACCGTATAGTTCAGCATTTCAATTGTCAGGTCTCTTTTTTCACCTACACTTAATCCCCCGATTGCCGTTCCGTCAAAATCCATTCCGGAAATAGTCTCGGCGCATAGCTTCCTCAGGTTCTTAATAAATCCTCCCTGTACTATACCGAACATTCTGGTGCCCTCATTAAGATTTATTTTACTTTTAACCTTAATTGATTTTTTTGCCCAGTCGATGGTCCTTTTTGCCGCTTCAAAGGTATAATCATAATCATCATTGAAAGGTATGCACTCATCAAGGACCATTATGATGTCTGAGTCTATACGGCACTGCATTTTTACAACACTTTCCGGTGTAAAAAAATGGCTTGATCCATCTACAATGGATCTGAACTCGACACCTTCATTTGTAATTTTCCTTATTCCGCTAAGGCTGAATACCTGAAATCCCCCACTGTCGGTAAGAATACTTCTTTCCCAGTTCATGAATTTATGAATACCTCCCGCTTTTTCTATGACCTTGATTCCCGGCTGAAGATATAGATGGTAAAGATTTCCAAGTATGATATTGCATCCTGCCTCATAAAGCTCGTCACTTGTGACTGCTTTTACCGTAGCCTTTGTCCCCACCGGCATAAACACGGGTGTTTTAATAGTTCCCCTGTTTGTAGTAAGTAAACCAGCTCTGGCAGAAGACTTTGAATCTTTTTTTAAAACTTTAAAAAATGACATAAATTTTATGAAAAATTGTTTATATTGACACTTAAAATATTATTTTTTTCCACCTCATTCTAAGGATTTCTTCGGCTGCTTTTTTCGGATAGCTCATTCATTATGTCAGTCTGTATTTTTTGTATTTCCATTAACCTTTGCCACTGATAAACCAGTAAATTCTCCATCTTTTCATTCAAATTTCTTATCTCAAGTTCAGCCTTCAGATTTACGATATAATCGTTTCTGGATCTCAATCTGTCTTTGGCTTCCACCCTGTTCTGGCTCATAAGTATTATAGGAGCCTGTACTGCAGCCAGACAGGAAAGTACAAGATTCAAGAGTATAAAAGGATAAGGATCGAAATTTTTCCCGGCAAGACTAACTGAATTTATAATCATCCAGACTATGATAATCCCAAAAAAAATTATTATAAATCTCCAGCTTCCGCCAAATTCTGCAATCTTGTCTGACAGCTTCTGCCCAAATGTTGATTGTTCTTCAAACTCTGTGTTTATATTCCTGGCAATTGTTTCCTGTTCCTTTAGACTGTCGAATACCCCTTTCTCAAGAACCGAAAGCTCACCTTTTTCCTTCCTTAAAACTTCTTCCACATATTTAAGCCTTATATTACTAAGATCGTTCCTGCATATATAACCTTGATCAGAGCATTCCGGATATTTCTCTTTAATAAAATCAAATAATTCAGGGTCTATTAATTCAAGAGGAAGTAATTCACTTTTTTTCTTGTGTTTTTTGCATAACTGACAAATTTTATTTATTTCTTGATTTTCCACTTCTCTTCTCCTTTCTAAAAATTAATACTTTTTTTCATATTCTTAAGGTAAACATGATTTTATTATTGGACATACCATAAACTTTTTATAATATTCTATATAATATATTGTATTTTCGAAATTTAGTAGTATCAGGATTTCCCTCAAAAAAGTATTGCATATAATATATAAAAGAAATATTTTTGATTAATTAATCCAATATAAAAAAACAGATTCAAAAATCCGGTCGCAAGCCATCCTCAAGAAGAATCAAGCGGTAGTTTTATTTACGATATCAAGAGCAGGATATAGCGCTTCTGTCTATTTTACTATTGAATTTATAGAATTAGATAAGTCAGTCTTTTCCAGGGATTTAATCCTTTTCTCGGCTTCTTTTAAGATCATCAGCAGCATCTTGCTGTATGGTATATCTTTTATCTTGGACATTTTAGCCAGATGACCGTCCCAGCACCATCCCGGATTTGGATTTACTTCCAATAGTTTTGGCTTCCCTTTAGAGTTTAACCTCCAGTCAAGACGTGCATAATCCCTGCATCCAAGTCTCTCGAACAACCTCAGTGAACAATCTATAATAACTCTTTCGGTTTCAGCCGGCAATTCTGCAGGTATGGACTTTATCTTCCAGTAAGGTGAATCCTGAAGCCATTTTGCCTCATAACCACATATTCTTGGAAGATCAGCAGGTAGTTCCGAGTAATCCTCCTCGATAATAGGCAGAATCGTATATGAATCAGGAAAATTTCCGATTATTCCCACACTCAGATCTTTACCTGAAAGAAATTCCTCTATTAAAATCGGTTTGTCATATCCAAGTTTGTCCCTGATCTCGGAAATCACATTTAGAGTCTTTTCTATACTATAAACCACATTTCTCTGGGTTATACCGAAACTCGAATCACCGAAATTGGGTTTGATAAACATTGGGAAGTCAAAAGGAACTTCAAACGAAGTATCCCCGGATTTTATAAAGAATGCCTGCGGTGTGGGAATTCCCATTTCTTCGGCAATACCTCTCACCAGTGATTTATCATAACAATGGGCAAGACATTGCGGTTCGGACCCGGTATATGGAATTCCCAGAATATCCAGCAAAGCAGGTACATGTAGTTCTTTTCTTGCATCATTATAATAACCCTCGTCACAAAGATTGAACGCGAAATCAATCCTGCCTTTTTCCTGCAGTTTGATAAGGTCCTTGATCATGGTCTCATGGTTATCAAGATAATGAAATTTGTAGTTATAGTTTTTTTCGATATCTCTCAGCGAATCTTTTAATTGATCGATAGTATAAAGATCATCATCGTCAAACATATAGAATGGTTTTAGAATATCGATTCTGTTCGGGTCACCCAATAAGACAGCGACGTTTTTTAAATCGGATTTTTTTACCTTTACCGGTGACCATTCCTTCTTTGCAATAGCAGATACTATTATTCGTCTTTCAGTCATACCAAGATCCTGATTTCTTTTTGAATCAGGGGTTATAGTGCCATTTGAAGCAATATTGCTGAATCCTGCCTGTTTCAAGAACTCGATTATTTCTTCCTTCGTGTATAGCCTCTCGGCATAAAATTGATCGGCCACGACACCATTATCGACATCATTTATTATCTCTCTTGAAATCAAACGGGTTTTGTCAAAAGATAGTGAG
>CAZYQD010000093.1:0-4090 GCA_964649405.1 uncultured Actinomycetota bacterium | reverse complement strand
TACGCGGAGAACGACGGTATGGCGCAAGGCGCTGTTCAGGCGCTCGAGGCGGCTGGTATCAGCCATGGCAAGGACGGCAAGGTCAAGATAATTGGTTTTGACTTTAACCGTTTTGCACTTAGGAACGTACAGGAAGGTTACTGGGACGCCGACATGCAGTGCAATCCACGTCAGGCAGCTGAGATTTCTGAGTGGATCAAAAGTAATAATCTCCCCAGCGGAATCACCTATCAGGAAGAATTGCTCTTTGATACTGCCACGATAACCGACGAAGACATCGAAAATTGGGGTATCAATGCCGATCCTGGCAAGGGTGTGATAACAAGGTAGTTGTTTTTTTGGTAAGATTTCACAACCGCAGTGCGGTGTGCCGGACTAGATCCGCACACCGCACTGCGGTTAATTTTTATAGTACCAGTAAGGAGGTCTTTAGTTGGTGTCAGAAAATATACTCAAAATGGAGGGTATCAGCAAATCCTTTCCAGGTGTTAAAGCTCTGGATAACGTAGACTTCGCGCTCCGAAAAGGTGATATCCATGCCCTTGTGGGTGAAAACGGAGCGGGCAAGTCCACACTGATAAAGGTCATAACCGGGGTTTACGAAGAGGACGCCGGTCGGATTGCTTTAAATGGAAGGCCGATCCACTTCAAGTCGCCGAAGGAAGCGCAAGATATGGGAATCAGTACGGTCTATCAGGAAATGGCGCTTTGCCCCAATCTGACCGTGGCGGAGAATATGTTTATAGGTCGCGGCCAATACACTTTCGTTCAATGGAAGCAGATGAACGAAAAGGCGGCACAAATGCTCGACTCCCTCGGTATTCCAGCGAGCCCGACCCAGGAACTTTCAAGCTGTTCGCTGGCGGTCCAGCAGATGATTGCGATTGCCCGCGCGGTCGATATGGACTGCAAGATTCTCATTCTTGATGAACCGACGTCTTCACTTGACGAAGATGAGGTGAAAAAAATCTTCGACCTCATGCGCGAACTTAAGTCCAGGGGTGTGGGGATCATCTTCATTACCCACTTTATCGATCAGGTATACGAGATCAGCGACAAGATTACGGTGCTTCGCAATGGAGCGTTGATCGGCGAATACCAAGCATCTGCGCTTCCCCAAATCGAGCTTATCTCGAAGATGATGGGGAAGGCACTGAGTGATGTCTCTAAGATAAAAAAACATGAGCCGCTTAAATCTGACAGCAGTGTGCCGGTATACGAGGCTACGACACTTTCGAGTGCCGCCGGGGTAAGGCCATTCGATTTCATTATACAAAAAGGCGAGGTAAATGGGTTTGTCGGGCTGATCGGCTCCGGGCGCAGCGAAAGTGCTCGCGCAATCTTCGCCGCCGACAAGGTGACGGGCGGTGAAGTCAAAATGAAAGGTAAGAAAGTGAAGATCAAATCGCCCCTAAACGCCATGAAACAGGGAATCGGCTATCTACCAGAGGACCGCAAAGGCGACGGAATCATTGCCGAGCTTTCGGTTCGCGACAACATTATTCTAGCCTTGCAGGTCATGAAAGGCTTTTTTAGGCCTCTTTCGAGGAAACAGGCTGAGGAATTTTCTAACCAGTATATACAGAAACTGAGCATTAAAACACCGTCCATCAACACGCCAATCGCATCTCTTTCTGGCGGCAATCAGCAGAAGGTCATTCTAGCGCGCTGGCTACTTACGCACCCCATGTACCTGATCCTCGATGAACCCACACGGGGAATCGATGTCGGAACCAAGGTGGAGATTCAAAAACTTGTGCTCGAGCTCGCTGAAGAGGGAATGAGCCTGACATTCATATCTTCAGAAATTGACGAAATGCTTCGAACCTGCTCTCGAATGATCGTTATGAAGGACCGTGAAATTGTCGGAGAACTCAGTGGAATGGATGTGACGGAACACGATGTTATGCACATGATAGCCCGGGGAGGTGAATAAATATGCAAAGGTCAAAAATACACTTAGGATTAAAAGCACACTTATATCACTTATCTAATCTATTCCTTCCCCTCTCTGTTCTGGTGCTCCTCATTGTGATTAATCTGATAAAGGGAGCCGATTACTTCAGCTTTACCATGGTAAAGGGAGCATTTTACGGGAACATACCGAATATCCTGTACGGCGCCTCGGAGTTGGTTATTCTGTCAATAGGTATGACCCTGGTTACTGCGGCCTCACAGGGGCAGGACATAGGCATAGGTGAGGCCGCCACCATTACTTCCGCAGTATTTGTCTGGTTCGTCTTAAATGCTGGTGAGGTCACCTTGTTGACCATAGTAGCGGCTTTCCTCTTAAGCTGCGTGGTCGGGTTAGTCATCGGCGTATTCAACGGCACCCTGGTCTCCATATTCAGGGTTCAGCCGATGGTTGCGACCCTTATACTGTTTATGGGGGGCAGGTCCATCGCCTTTATGATTGACGGCAAATTGTCTCCCATACTGGCGAACGATATATCGAATCAAATCGGCACCGTAATACCGGGAGTGCCAATACAGACTCCAATAATCCTGACCGTCGTCTTCATTGCGATCGTTGCAGTGGTACTCAAGACCACGAATCTCAGGCTCTATGTTGAGTCTGTGGGAATCAACCCAAATGCTGCGCGTCTGAACGGTATCAACCCGAAAAAGATTATATTCCTGACCTTTTTGATTATGGGAATCTGTACCGCGGTCGCAGGTTTCATCGCAGTTAACAAGGCGGGGCGCCATGACAGTGTCAATCTGCTCAAGTTTATCATGATGGACGCGATTCTCGCCGTAGCAATAGGCGGAAACTCGCTCTCCGGCGGAAAGTTCAGCATCACCGGTTCTATTATCGGCGCGTACACTATAGAGATGCTGAATAGGACCATGCTCAGGCTGGAGATAGAAACCGAGACGATTAAGGCCTTCAAGGCAGTATTCATTATCATTCTCATGGTAGTTGGATCGCCTGTGGTTAGGGTTTTTGCCGGGAAAGTCATAAACAGGGTTCGAACCGGGCGATTTAGAAGCGTACTAAAGAGAAGTGCACCAAAATCTGTGAAGGAGGAGTAGGATGGAATCTCTGAATGCAACCAAACCAAAAACAAGACTATCGAATTCGAATCTTCTGTTTCTCATCGCCGCGGTCATATTTGTACTGATGTACTTGCTTGCCATTATAAGTTTTCCGGGCAGTTTCATGCAGTTTCAGACCTTCTTTGACCTGTTCAACCTGAACGCTCCGCTCATCATCATGACACTTGGTCTGTGCGTAGTTATGATCGTAGGCGGCATCGACATTTCCATCGGCGCGCAGTGTGGCCTGGTAACCATGGCCTGTGCCATGTTGCTGGAATCGAAAATGGGGAGCATTTGGGGCGCCTTACTTCTCGCGCTGGGTATAGGTATCGCGTTTGGTCTTTTGCATGGATATCTTATTGCCTATCTTGAAATACAGCCATTTATCATAACGCTGGCAGGGTTATTCTTAGCGCAAGGACTGCTGACGACACTCCACAAAGATCCGATCAACGTGACTATGCCTGCTTTTGTTGCCTTGCGGGATTTTAAAATAATGATTCCTTGGCTTGGCACGCAAAACAGACTAGGCGTTTTCATCCCGTGTCAAATCAAACCAGGCGTCATAGTTGTGGTGGTCCTTGTTGTCCTCTTCGCCGCCCTTATGAAGTGGTCGCGTTTCGGGCGCAATGTCTACGCTGTTGGCGGCAATATTCAGAGCGCTCGGATGCTCGGTATCAACGTAAAGAGAACGATATTCTTCTCATACGTGATATGCGGATTGACGGCCGGCATCGCAGGCTTTGTGTTCATCATGACAACAGGAGCAGGCAATATCGGAAACGGGGCGTTGTTCGAAATAAAAGCAATAGCCTCGAATGTAATAGGCGGAATTCTGCTCAACGGCGGCGTGGGGAACCTGCTTGGCGCGCCAATAGGCACACTGACCCTTCTGGTAATCAACGAACTGATCCGTGCGGCGGGTGTCCAATCAAACTTTCAAGCGATGGTAAGCGGGCTCTTGCTGTATCTCTTCATTGTGCTGCAAAGCATTGTTATGTCGTTGCGTGGCGGGAGGAAATTCAGAATTGCTCTACCGCCCTGGCTG
>CAZYQD010000092.1:0-4096 GCA_964649405.1 uncultured Actinomycetota bacterium | reverse complement strand
TATCCCCTATTTCTACCTTTAACGCTTTAGGCATCCATACCAGTCTCTTAAGTCCACCATCGGCTCTTATAAATTTTTTTGATCCGATAAAAAATTTACTGATGCCTATGAAGCCTGGTGTCTGTATTCCTCCGCCAACCATTCCTGCCATTGTAGAGAATTTCATACCGCTCGGGGTCATATCGGAATATTCTCTATTCACGGCCATCACTCCGTTGGTGGATGGGAGAATTGTCACAATTACCTCGAAACAACCGCATGAAGTCATGGGATCTATGATCATCGAATAGGCCGAAAAAGATTCCAGCGATTGGTTGGAAGCTTTATATACAAAATCATTTACACCTTTCCATATACCGAGTCTTTCGTCTATGGTCTCGCCTTTTTTTATGGGTTGATTTGGTCCCGCAGGATTGATCTCAAAGGAAGCCTTACAATCTAACCAGTTGTATGCACCGCATAAGCCCGGTCTTTCCGGTGAAACTGCGCATATGTGATTGGGAGCAAAAGACTGGCATAGTGAGCATGAATAGAAAATGTCCACTGATTCATCGGTTAAATTCCTGAGTCTTTCGTCTCTTGTTCTGAAAACTTCTTTTGCTTTTTTTCTGAGTGCCGCCACATCTTCGGGATTGGTGTAAATCTTTATCTGAATCTTATCCATAATATTGCCAAAAACAGAATGCATCTTAGCATGCAGTATTGTTCCAAGATGCTTGATTTTAAAACCACTTTTTACGGCTTCTTTACTGAACCTTACCCAGGTAATATCCCTTTGTCCCATATGGAATATACCGGTGGCATAATTTGTAAAATAGTGTATTTGCCTTTCCATCACCGGTTCAAAATCTTCCTGCATCTTTCTTCCATAAACCAGCAGTTCGACTCCCAATGGAAGAACTCCGCCTTCTTTTATATCATCGACTTCGGGGCCAAATACTTCGATTTTGCCATCTTCGACTTCCGAAGAATCGGCGATATGGAGAAATTCCACAGCCTCGCTTCTGTTGCCTCCGAACTCTACAAAAGTATCTTCCTTCCTTACTCTTTCACCTTCAAAAGCAGGTCCAAAAGCTACCGGGATATCTACTTTATCGACTGTGATCTTTAGTCCCCTTATTTCTATGGCTTTGGTGACAATCTCCTCATCGGGAATATTTGAAACTACATGTTCATAAGTACATACCCCTCTTGGAAGTATCTCCGGAATATCCGTGTCGGCAATGGTAGGAAATCCATAATTTATCGCTCCGGCAGCATTGGCATATTTCTCTTCATCTACTTCGCCAAGAGCCAGGACAAATGCAAAAACTCTGGTCTTATTATAAAGAAGCATTCTCCTGTAATCTCCGGCCTGAACTCCTCCAAAACTCAAAGCGGCACGAGCGGCAAAACCTAGTGCATAAATAGTTGCGCTTATGTCTTTGCCGAATGGAACAAGTCTGGTATCCCATCCCAGTTCGACTCCTTCTTTTTCCAGCTGCTCAGCCATTGATGTACCATTGGTAGAAGCGGACATAAAGACATAAATATTTTTTTCCTGGAGTTCTCTGGCAATCTTGACTGCGGTCTTACTGTCTTTGCAGGCACCCACACAGGCTGCAAATCCGGGTGCAGTTCCATCTACAAATTCTATACCTCTCTCTCTTATTATCACGTCCGTTGCCGCTCCCAGCCAGATGCCGTCAACGGGTGGCGGCCCATCTATATATTTAATGGCTTCTATTACTTCTTCTGCCCACAGCGTGGCAATACCCGCATCCAGAGTACCTCCCAGATAAGGAAGCCATAATCTTTCTTCAGGAACAGGGGGCAGCAATTTTTTTGCCTCAACAAGGACTGTCTCTGCATCCGATAATTTTTCTACTTTGATTCCCGTCATACTGTATATAATCGGCAAGAAGTAACCGGTATTGGGGAATTCCACCTTCTGATCCCGGCCGTGTTTATCGATACATTCTTTAAGTGTTTTTTCCGCACGCTCAAGGATTTTATATGCGCCTTTTATTGCACTAGTTGCAATGATCTTAGACATCTTTTAACGTCCTCCTTGCTTCCATATCGAGCAGGACTCTTTCTTTCCTGGTATCTATCTTAAGAGCCTTTCTCTTTTCCTGGATTACATTTATTACTTTATTTAGTAATTCATCTATATCTGCAATGTATTCCAGCTGTCCTCCATATTTTTCCTGCCATCGTTCTGTCATTATCTTTTTTACTTCATCGCTTGATTCAACAGGGATCGGTTCGCCGCCAAATGCAACATAAGCGCCTGATGCAGCAAAATAAGCACCTATTGAAAGCGCCTTTTCACTCATCCATTCAGGAGCAATACCCGCTATGGGAAGGTCGCTTATATCTTCACCCAGACCTCCCTCTCTTACTACTTCCGATACCACAGTAAGTATTCTTGAATTATCGACACAGGATCCCAGGTGAAGTACGGGAGGTATGCCTACCGCTTCGCATATGGAACGCAATCCCTCTCCTGCATATTCCATAGCTTCGGGTTCCATCAGCCCGCATTTTGCTGCCGAAAGCGCCCCGCACCCCGTACTGACCACAAGGTAGTCTCTCTTGATCAGTTCTCTTATCAAGTAATTATGATATTTGTCCTGGGTCATTCTGGCATTATTACAACCGACTACTCCAACTACGCCCTGTATCCTTCCATCGATTATTGCATCATTTAAAGGTCTGAAAGACTCTCTGAACTTTCCTCCCAGCATATACCTGATAGACTCATGGGAAAAGCCGCAGACCAGATCTGAAGTAATATCGGGAATAAAGACTTCTTTTTTTCTATTTTTAAAATTATCTATTGCCATTTTGATTATTTCAGTGGCAAGTTTGACTCCATTATTTTCTTCGAATTCCATATGAATCGCCCCGGGTATCATACATTTTGCAGATGAGGTTATCAGTTTGGTGTGATATTTTTTTGAAAGTTCTCCAAGCGCCTGCATTATACACTGGATATCTACAACCATCACTTCAATCGAACCTGTAAGTAATGCCATCTCCTGGGATAAGAAATTACCGATCGGCGCTATCCCCTGTCTCATAAGTACCTCATTTGCCGTGCAGCATATCCCGACCACGTTTATACCTTTTGCACCTTTGCTTTTTGCATACTCTACCAATTCCTTATTATCCGCATACTCGGCAATGATTTCTGAAAGAGTGGGTTCGTGACCGTGAACGACTATATTTACCTCGTCTTCCTTTAACATCCCCAGATTGGTCTTTGCTTTTCTGGGTTCTGGGGTAGTAAACAGGATATCGGTGATCTCCGTACCTATCATCGATCCTCCCCATCCATCGGATAGAGCCGTCCGCAGAGCCTGGTCAAGAATATGCTCTGCCTCCTGATCCACTCCCATATTGGTCCTGTGCATCATCTCTACAATTTCTCTATCGATACCACGGGGAACAATCTTATATTTTCTCCAGATCTCCTGTCTTCTTTCGGGAGCAATCTTGATGAGATCGATTTCTCCATCCTGCTGTCCAAAAAGCGATAACGCTTTTTTTGATGCATCCCTGGCAATTTCCTTTATATCCCTGTTTTCTATTTCGACTCCAAGGTTTTTTGCAAATCTCATTAACTTGAGCTCATCTTTTATTTTTAATCCTTCCGCTTTATCCTCCGCAACCAATCCCAGTAAATGTGCCAGATCCCTTCCATGATCGGAATGTGCCGCGGCACCTGCGGCAATATGGCGCGCCAGATTTCTGGCAGCTATGGTCCCAAGAGTTGCACCGCAAAGGCCGGTATTATCTTCTATTACCCTGCATGGGCCCATTGCACAGTTTTTACAGCAAATTCCGGATATTCCGGAACCAATGGGACAATACGTCGTTTCCTTTGAACGGTCGAAAATGGTGAGCGCATCTTCATCCGCATTTCGTAAAACCTGGATGATCGCCTCATCCTCGGTTATCTCTCTGTACTTGTCTTCATTATTTTTTTTCATTTTATTTATAACACCACCTTGTTAACTGTAGGTCACATTAAATCTTTAATGATTTCCTTGATCAGACTTACTGCTTTAGGATGCCTCATTACCAGAATATTGGCACCTGAAAGCAGCAT
>CAZYQD010000091.1:0-4139 GCA_964649405.1 uncultured Actinomycetota bacterium | reverse complement strand
TTGCAGGACAATTTTATTATATCCGACCGGGGATTAAGCTCCCTTACTTTATTTTCGAAAAAAACCTCCTCAAAGTCACTTACTTTAAGTAAATCCATCTTATTGAGTATAACGAGATCACTCTTAACAAATACCGGTGGATATTTTACCGGTTTATCATCCCCTTCGCTAACGGATGACATCACTATCTTATAATCTTCTCCAAGATCAAATCCCGATGGGCATATTAAATTACCTACATTTTCTATGATCAGTAAATCAAGGCTTTTAATTTTCAATTTACTTACGGCTACCTCTATCATAGAAGCATTTAAATGGCAGGAACCCCCGGTATTTATTTGTATAACGTTATCCGTTAATTTTCCTATCTTTTCGGCATCATAGGTAGAAGATATATCCCCCTCGATCACTCCGATATTTTTCTTCCCGATAAGTCTTTTTATGGTCTCAAGTATAAGAGATGTCTTCCCGGACCCGGGGGATGAAAGTAAATTCAAGACAAGCAGCATATTTTCTTTGAATAACTTCCTGTTTTTATCCGCCTGGTCTTTATTATATTTCATTACGTTTTCAATGACTTCGATTTTCATTTTTGATACCTATTTTTTAATAAATCACTAAAAAATTCACAAAAATTTACATTATATTACCTCAACTGAATCCAATGTCAATTTGTCTTACCCAAAATATTCTATTTGATAATTAAAATTGATATTGCTATAATCTCAAATCAATTTTATATTAACTTAAGCAGAGTTTTAAACAGACACTTACCGTAAAGGAACTTTTATAAATGGTAGATATCTTACCTTTTAATGGATTTGTTTATAATAATGATAAAATCGGAAATATCTCCGGAGTAATCTCACCCCCTTATGATGTGATTTCTGCATCACTAAGAGATAAACTTATAAATACCCACCCTAATAACATCGTAAATCTGATACTCCCGAAAGGAAGCGGCGGTGATAAATACACCAGAGCAAAAAAGCTACTTGATGAGTGGACGAAGAAGCAAATCCTGAAATTTGACAATGATAGATGTTTTTATGTAATCGAAGAAAGTTTTTATTTAAATAACAAACTTAAAAAAATTACCGGCTTTATTGGACTGACGAGATTAGAGCCCTACACCCGGCTTCAGGTAATACCTCACGAACAAACCTATTCTAAAATTAAAGAGGACAGGTTAAAACTGCTTTCATTCTGCAGGACAAACTTTGGTCCTGTGTATACCCTTTATAAAGACAGCAAAAACCAAATACCTGGTATTTTGACGAAAGCCCAACGGGAAAATCCTATTATGAATACATCTGCAGGATATGATTCCACTCTGGGGTTTAAAGTATGGAAGGTAACCGACGAAGAAAAAATCGATAAAATCATAAGGATCATGAAAAATAAAAAATTAATTATAGCGGACGGGCACCACCGTTATGAAACTTCTCTGGCTTATAAAGAAAAATATGACAGGACGGATAAGAAAAGAGGCCAAAATCTATCAGCGACCGGTCCCGAAGATTTTATATTGACATTATATATCGAAAGCAGCCAGAGCGACCTAACTATATTTCCTACTTATAGAAATATAAAGTTTAAAAAGTACCCGGGACTTGAAAAAATAATTGCGAGTCTTGCCGGTATTTTCGATATCGAAAAAGATATTCTAAAATCTACTCCCTATCTCACAAAAAAGCTTTTTAGGTCAAAATCCAGGGGTCTTAAGAGTTTCTTTATCTATGGTGAGAATAAAAAATTATATTTTATTACTCTGAAAAAGTCATTTACGACCGGTATTACCCGCACAGGATCAACAGATGAATCTTATTTAAAAACGGATGTAAATATTCTCCAGGAATACTTAATGGATAAAATCAATAGTTCTTTTCAAATCGAAAAAATCGATTATAACCATTCCATCGAAGGCACAATAGAGAATATTGATATTAAAAACTTTGACGTCGGAGTTCTTTTAAATGCTATTACAATCAAAGAACTGGAAAAGATTTGTATGGCAGGACATATATTGCCGGAAAAATCTACTTACTTTTATCCCAAACCTTCAAGTGGCCTCATAATGTATAAGTTCGATCGATAATAAATCGTTTGATTGCTGATAAATATTATAGATCTTTAAAAATTCTAAATCGGTAAAAATTCCATCGGAGAAACGTATTCTCCCTTTTTATTTTTCAAAACCTCAAGTCTTATTTTTTGTTCTTCTAAAATTCCAAATAATATATCCGGGACTCCGGTACCCAATCCGGTATAAATTTCCACAATCCTGTCTATTTTCGAAATGTTTTCAGGAATCCTCAAAGTAAATTGCTTTATATATTCCTCCTGGCTGTAATCCTTTCCCAGAACATCCTTAAATAACGCTTTAAGGTCATCATAAAGCGGAATAAAACCCATACCGATATCGATTGCTTTTAATTCTTCATGAATACGAAGTTCCATCCACTTCAGCCATACCCTTTTATCAGCCTTTTCATTTAGATAATTGCCTTCGCTGTCCATAAGAAAATAATTAACGCTGAATATTTTGGGCGGATTCTTAAGTGACTGGCCGAACTTGAGGTTGATATCTATATACTTTCCTACCGGAATCGAAAGAAAATCAAGATTAGACATGGGATTGAAGGTTCTCACACCCGTTTTACCAAGAGTAGCCGCAGTTGTTTCTGATTCAAGGGAAGCACCCATACTTATTATTCCATGATTCCAGCTATATGCCTCGAGCAGCGAAACCAGCGTATCCGAATCTCTTCCGCCGTATATTACACCTTTGATCTCGACGCCCTCAGGATTATCATAATTTACATCAAGATTATCCAGTTTCTTAAGATTGACCGTAAATCTGGCATTTTTATGAGAAGGTGCTATAACATTTCCTTCGGAATCCTTCTTGCCCTGATACCACTTACCTGAGTGATTTATTCCTTTTTCGGGGACCTTTCCCGGCTTTCCTACCCAGTAAGCAGTCCCATCTTCGGTCACTAATATATTTGAGAATATGATCTCATTTGGTTCGTTTAGAACTTTCCATATAGTAGGATCATCATTAGGATTGATGTCTTCTATTATCCCAAAAATACCTATTTCCACATTGACCGCGTATACTCTGTTATCGATATTTTTGATATAAACGATATCATCCCCGACAATTGTCTCTCCGGGTATCATTGCCGTTGAGGTCTTCCCGCACATCGATGGAAAAGCACCGGTAAAGTATGTCACTCTCCCTCCGGGTCCATGTATTCCGGAAATAAACATATGTTCCGTCAGCCAATTTTCCTTTGAGGCCCTGTTTATTCCGAGACGCATAGCAAGCTTCTTGTGTCCAATAGTATTTCCCCCGTATTGAGTATTAACAGAATATACGATATCTTCTTCCGTATCCATGTATATTCTTCTTTTATCGATATTTATACTTATACTATCTTTTGTTTCTCCAGCCGAATGTACAAATTGGAAAAAATCTTTATAGTTCCCTAACCTTTTGAATTCCTGATATCCTGGTCTATAAAGTACAATTTCCGAATGAGCAACATAGCTAGAATCAGTTAACTGAATGGCAGGAATAGAGAAATTAGATTTGACCGGTCCCAGGGAGAAAAAAAGTATATATAATTCTTTTTCCCGCATTATGTTTTCAAGAATGCCTAAGATCTCCCTGACCCCGGTTTCTTTATCCATTGTATCCAGATTGGGATCCAGGTAAAATCCCTTCGGAACCAGAAGTCTTGTATGTTCTTTGTCTCTTCCCTGATCATAATAGCTGTCAAAATGAACCGTATGCCCTTTTACCGAAAGCTTGTTTTCCTCGCCGTCTTTTATAGTTTTCTCTCTTATATAATCGAAATCACTCCGGGAATCTTCACATATAAATATAGACCTGGGATTTAGAAGTTTTATGAATTTTGCGGCAAATTTAAAAACATAGTCATTTTTTATCTCGACTATTTTTTTATAATTTTTACTGTCACATCTTTCTTCTATTGTTTTCAAATCTTCATTCATAATTTATTCCTTGTTTCCTCGTAGTCTTTCTATAAAAAATACGTATAAATTAGAAATATAAACCAGCCAGGTAAATTTATTATTTTTATGATTATACTAAAAATTTTCTGAAAACA
>CAZYQD010000090.1:0-4144 GCA_964649405.1 uncultured Actinomycetota bacterium | reverse complement strand
AATATATGCTATAATGATATAAAATTATTTCCATTAAATAATTTTTAAAAGTATTTTTTTATTCTTAAAAGTCAGCATTATGAAAAAAGAAGAATATGAAAATAACAAAGGTAATGATGGAAAAACTGCAATTTCCCAATATGCATTGGAAAACCTTATTGATATTGATATTGAAAAAGTCAAAGATCCGGAAGCAACGGTAAATGCCATAAGAGATGAACTGGCAAGGCACAATTATTACTACTATATTAAAGATAATCCCATAATAAGCGATGCGCAGTATGACAGGCTCATGCGGAACCTTGAAGCGCTTGAGAAAAAGTACCCTGAACTCATAACCCCCGATTCTCCTACCCAGAGAATAGGAGCACCTCTCGAAGGTGGCTTCAGTACCGTGGAGCATGGAGAGAGGATGCTCAGCCTTCAGGATGCTTTCAGTTACGAGGAACTAAAGGACTTTCTTACCAGGGTATATAAGGACCTCGGCAGAAGTGAAGATGATGTGGAGTTTGTCTGTGAGCTTAAAATAGACGGTTCTGCAGTTTCTCTTGTTTACGAAGATGGAATATTTACAAGAGGCGCCACCAGGGGGGATGGTATATTTGGTGAGGACATAACCTCCAATTTAAAGACTATAAGAGCAATCCCCCTGAAGCTCTTCAAAAAACCCGGTCTGAAGATCTCTCCAAGACTCGAAGTAAGAGGGGAGGTATATCTTGCAAAGGATGAATTTAAAAGGATAAATACGGAAAGGGAAGAGGAAGGGCTTCCGACTTTTGCCAACCCCAGAAATGCTGCTGCGGGCTCGCTCAGACAAATAGATCCCAAAAATACTGCGAGAAGAAGACTTAATGTATTTATTTACGGGGCGATTGTTCCTTCCGGGCTCAGTATTACCAGCCATCATGAGATGCTTGATTACCTATCGGAAATCGGGCTAAAGGTTAATCCGAATATAAAAAAGGCTGCAGGATTCGAAGAGATCAAGAAGTATCTGGAGAGCTGGGAGGAGAAGCGTAAAAGCCTGCCCTACGAAACGGATGGGGTGGTCGTAAAAGTGGATATATATTCCTATCAGCAGAAACTGGGCCAGACCTCCAGAAACCCCCGGTGGGCTGTTGCATATAAATTTCCCCCGGAAGAGGAAGTCACCCGCATCCTGGACATAAAAGTAAACGTGGGAAGAACCGGGACACTCACCCCGGTGGCGGTCCTCAATCCTGTAAAAGTGGCAGGTTCCACCATTTCACACGCCACTCTGCATAATGAAGACGAGATAAAGAGAAAAGAGGTAATGGTAGGCGACTGGGTAGTGATACATAAGGCAGGGGACGTCATACCTGAAATCGTAAAGGTCATAAAAGAAAGAAGAGACGGAAGCCAGAAAAAGTTCAGGATGCCTGCCCGGTGTCCGGTGTGCGGGTCCGATGTGGTAAAGACGGAAGGCGAGGTGGCACTGCGGTGTACCTCGATGGCCTGTCCTGCTCAGCAATATGAAAGGATGGTACACTTTGCATCAAAAGGAGCTATGGATATAGAGGGACTGGGGCCTGCTGTCGTGGAGAAACTTTTAAATAAAAAACTCATCAGGGATGCGTCGGATATTTATTATTTGAAATATGCTGACATTTTCTCCCTTGAAAACTTTAAAGAAAAATCCACTGCTAATCTCCTTAAAGCCATAGAAAAAAGTAAGCAAAGACCTCTTTCGAGACTACTTTTTGCAATGGGGATAAGGCATGTCGGTTCTCATACGGCGGACATACTTACAAAAATATTTCCTGACCTTGACAGCTTGATTAATGCCGGATATGAAAGGATTGAAGAAATAAAAGAAATAGGGCCAAAAATAGCGGATAGTGTGGTTAATTTTTTCAGGCAGGAACAAAACCTTAAAGTGATCGATAAATTAAGAAAAGCCGGGATTAATTTTGGCTCTGTACAAAGAATTATTTCGGAAAAGGAAGCTTTTACAGGAAAGACTTTTGTCCTTACCGGGAAGCTCGATGATTTCTCAAGGGAACAGGCCGGAGAGATTATCGAAAACTTCGGGGGCAGGGTGACTTCAAGTGTGAGCAAAAGTACCGATATGGTTCTTGCAGGTAAAGATCCGGGAAGCAAACTGGGCGATGCCATGAGGTTGAGTATAAAAGTCATTTCCGAAGAAGATTTTAAGAAAATGATAAAAGATTGAGTTAGTGTGGTGAAGAATATGGATGGCGATAGGCCAGGGCAAAGAGAAAGGCAGAGAGAAGGGGAAAGAGAGGAAGGCGTACCCCGGATAAAAGGATATGTCATGGATATAAAGTGGAACGCCCTTGATGCCATAATCTCCTTAGTTTTTTTGGCGGCTATTCTTGTTGGCATATATTTCGGTTCGGCGAAATTATTCGTTCTGCTGCAAAATGAACAATTCTTTAATACTTCCAATATAAACAATATAAGCTTCACTGTCCTTTATGGAATCCAGGTAATACTTATGCTTGGTGTGGTCTGGTTTTTTGCTTTATTCAGGAGAAAGGCGCACCTGAGGGACCTGGGTCTGAGATATTATAGTATCGCAAAGACTATCTGGTATTCCTTTCTTTCGCTACTGGCTATTTTTCTCGTAAGCTTTCTCTATGTATTTTTGATGAATTCGATATTCGGGATGGAAGCGCCTTCCAGCAAGATCGAAGTACTGGTTGAAAACAGGAGCATATCAAGCAATATCCTGCTCGTGGTGGTCGCACTTATTGCCCCATTCAGTGAAGAGATTTTTTTCAGGGGATTCGTATATTCGGCATTTAAAAAAAGCTGGGGAGTCAATGCAGGGCTTTTCCTTTCATCCTTTTTATTTGCACTGGTCCATCTGGAAATTTACAGTTTTATACCTCTTATGATTATCGGATGGATCCTTGCTTACCTGTTTGAAAAGACAAAATCACTGATGCCGGCGATTTTCCTGCACGGTGTTTATAACCTGATACTGATCTTGATACTACTGGGGCGGCTGGAGATCATTAAGCTATATTAAAATGCGGTAGTTATTTATCAATTAACTATATAGTTACCTAAAATATTATTAAGTAAAATTTATGTTAAAATGTTATATTTAAATTTGCCGGCAGATGTTTTAAGTAAAAGAGGATAAACAAAAAGAAAAGGCGACTAAATGGAAAGAATTTCTAAAGATGATGTAAGACATGTGGCAAAGCTTGCCGAACTGGAATTCAATGAAAAGGATGTAGAGAAAATCACTTCCCAACTGGACAGGATACTGGACCATGTCGCAAAAATAAGCAAGGTGGATACCGAAGGAGTTCCTCCGACATCGCACGTACTGGATATTAAAAATGTCTTCAGGGAGGACGAAGCAAAACAGTCGGTTACCCAGGAAGCAGCCCTTAAAAATGCTCCGGATGAGGAAAATAAGGGTTTTAAGGTGCCAAAGATAGACTGAAGCAACAAGTATAGCAAGGAGAAATATTGAAGATACATTATCTTACGGCCCACGAACTAAAAGACAGATTAAAAGAACGTGAGATATCCTGCAGGGAAATTGTCGAACACATTTACTCGCGGATCGACGAGGTAGAGGATAAGTTAAATTCTTTTATCAGATTAGAAAAAGAACATGCTTTATCCAGAGCAGGAGAAATAGATAAGCTTATAAGTTCCAACGCTATCGAGGTGGCAGATTTTACGGGCATACCAATAGCTATAAAAGACAATATATGTACCAAAAATATAACTACCACCTGCGCTTCCCGGATCCTCGAAAATTATATACCAATTTATAATGCAACCGTGATCGGCAGGCTCGAGAGCCGTAATTATATACTGGTGGGGAAAGCAAATATGGATGAGTTTGCCATGGGTTCATCCAATGAAAACTCTTATTTCGGGCCGGTAAGGAATCCCTGGGATACTGAAAGGGTTCCGGGAGGATCAAGTGGAGGTCCTACGGTAAGCGTGGCGGCCGGGGAAGCCATATGTTCGCTGGGATCAGATACCGGAGGTTCCATAAGGCAGCCGGCGTCTCTATGCGGCGTCGTGGGATTCAAGCCCACATATGGAAGGGTATCAAGATATGGGCTCGTGGCATTTGCATCTTCTCTTGACCAGATAGGACCCCTTACAAGGGATGTAGAGGACTGTGCGG
>CAZYQD010000089.1:0-4149 GCA_964649405.1 uncultured Actinomycetota bacterium | reverse complement strand
TAAAAGAGTTTCTGGTAAATCTGGAAAAAGGAGCCGATTAGTCTTAGAAAAGTCTATTTTTTATGTTACAATTTGGGAGTATAGCTAACTAATTATTTTAAGTTTTTAATGGGAATCCTTTAAAAAATGGACTTTTCTAAAGATTTAAGCGTGATTGTTCTTGCTGCAGGTAAAGGCAAAAGAATGAAGTCGGAAATCCCCAAGGTGCTTCACCGGATATCAGGTCAACCAATACTCTATTATGTTTTATCACTTGCAGTTAGATTGAATCCAAAGAATATATTTACGATTACTGGAAAGAAAAAAGGGCCCGTCAGTGATTATATAAAAAATAATTTTCCCGGGATCAAGACTGTGCCGCAGCCGGAACAGCTAGGAACTGCGCATGCCGTCAGTATGGTCAAAAAATATAAAAAGGAACTTGGGAAGAATGTTTTGATACTATCCGGCGATAGTCCGCTTATAAATATCGGGACCCTTAAGAAATTGGTTGAATACAGGTCAGGTTCCGCTAGTTCGGTTTCTTTGATCACTTCCATTATTCCTGATCCTAAAGGCTACGGAAGGATCATAAAGGACAGAGAAGGAAATATAATAAAGATTGTCGAGGAAACCGATGCGAGCCCCGAAGAAAAGAAAATCCATGAAGTAAATTCTTCAATTTATTGTTTTGATACAAAATCCCTTTTTGAGAATATCGGGAAGATAAAAGATCAAAATAAACAGAAAGAGTATTATCTGACCGATATCGTCGAAACGCTTGTGAAAAAAGGTAAAAAGGTAAGCTCATTGAAAATTCCGGATTATCGGGAGGTAATGGGTATAAATGACAGGTTCCAGCTTTCCGTATTGGAAAATATAATGCAAAAGAAAATAAAAGAAAGTTTAATAAAAAATTAAAAAATAAATGAAGTAAATTATTTAAAATCTAAAGAATTATATTATTAAGGCGGGAGATATGAAGGATATGAAAGAAAGTCGAGTAAATAAAAGAATGATGCTCTTTTCGGGGTCGTCTTATCCTGCTCTGACGGATAAAATCGCGCAGGAACTGGGAATCAAAGCCGGAAAAATCACCAGAACCAGATTTAAAAACGGTGAGATATATATAAAATTCGATGAAAGTGTGAGGGGTGCGGATGTCTTTGTGGTGCAGACATGCTGCGAACCGGTAAATGATAATATTATGGAACTACTTATAATGATAGATGCTCTAAAAAGGGCCTCTGCCGGTATGATAAATGCGGTTATACCACATTATGGATATGCGAGACAGGATAAAAAAGCAGAAGGAAGAGAACCTATTACTGCAAAACTATTCGCTGATTTACTTTCTGTTGCAGGAATGGATAGAGCGATACTGCTGGATCTGCATTCATCGACTATTCAGGGTTTCTTTGATGTTCCCGTTGATCATGTAACCGCTATTCCTATAATAGCCAAATATATCATTGGAAAAAACATTAAAAACGGCGTGGTTATAAGTCCTGATGTGGGAGGCGTGAAAAGAGCCAGCATTTTTGCCAAAAAAATTCATTTTCCCCTGGCAATACTGGATAAGAGAAGACCGGCCCCAAACATGGCCGAGATAGAACATATAGTAGGAGACGTAGAGGGAAAAACAGCCATATTGTTCGATGATATTATAGATACGGGTGGCACTCTTCTTAAAGCTATCGATATGCTCCGGCGAAATGATGTAAAAAAGATTTATATAGGTGCAACCCATCCGATTTTTTCTGGTAATGCCATAGAAGAATTGGAAAATTCAGAAGTCGAAGAGGTAATAGTAGCAGATACGATTCCGATAGGAAAAGAATTTAAATCAAAAAAAATAAAGGTCCTTTCAATTGCACCTCTGCTTGCAAAAACTATAAAAAAAGTTTATCATTGCAAGTCTGTAAGCGAGTTATTCAAGGGTGAAAATTTAGTTTAATTTGTAAATATAAGGTAAGGTGTAGGGATTTATGGAAAATATTGCTCTGTTAGTAGAAAAAAGAGACGAGAGTGAAGTAAAAAATAAAGCCTCAAGAAAATTAAAAAATAAAAATTATATTGCGGCAGTTATGTATGGTTTAAAAAAAGAGCCGGTAAGCATCAAAATAAAGGAAAAAGAGTTTAAAGATCTTTTAAAAGGCAGAAGCATATACAGTTTGATTTTCGATATGCATATAGATGGTGCAAAAAATGAGAAGAAAGAAACGGTTTTAATAAAAGATTTCCAGAGAGATGCTATCACCAGGAGGTTTCTGCATGTGGACTTTTTAAGAATACAGATGGAAAAGGAAATAGAAACCACTGTTCCAATCCACATTATAAATGAAGAGATAGCGCTTGGAATCAAAGATGGCGGCGGCGTTTTGCAGCACGGTCTGAGGGAACTACATATATCCTGTCT
This sequence comes from uncultured Actinomycetota bacterium, assembly GCA_964649405.1. GTDB lineage: Bacteria > Actinomycetota > Humimicrobiia > Humimicrobiales > Humimicrobiaceae > Hydromicrobium. The sequence goes on along the minus strand of CAZYQD010000089.1, from coordinate 1,751 downwards.
TCCTGCAGATATTCCGGAATATATCGAATATGATATAAAGAATCTTGATATGGGTATTGCAATCAGAGTATCCGACATCAACATCTCCGATAAAATAAAAATACTCAATGATCCCGAGGAAGTAGTGGTTTCGATAATCCATCCGACCCAGTTAAAAGAAGAAGAGTTGGCTCCTAAGGAAGAAGCTGCAGAAGAGATTACCGAACCCGAGGTAATTGGCAAGGAGAAAGAAGAACCGGAAGAGGAAAAAGGAACTCCTAAGGAAGAGGGACATCAGAAAGAAAAAGGATCCAGGGAAAAATAACCATCATGATTTTAATTGCTGGTCTTGGTAATCCCGGAAAAGATTATGAATTCACCAGGCACAATATAGGTTTCAGGATTGCTGACAAATTTGCCGAAGGATTAGAGAAAAAGAGCATTTATAGGAAATTCGATTCTCTCATATGTGAGTCATCATTCAACAATCAGAAATTAATAATCCTTAAGCCTCAAAATTTTATGAATAATAGCGGTATTTCAATTGCCCTTTGCTACAGGTTTTTTGAAAATCAAATAGATTTGCTGCTGGTGATCCATGATGACATTGACATCGAATTTGGAGAAATCAGGTTAAAAATGGGTGGAAGCACAGGCGGACATAAAGGTCTTGAATCAATAGCGGCCAGTCTCGGGAACTATGATTTTGACAGACTGCGGTTTGGTATTGGCAGGCCACCTGGCAGGCAGGACGCAGCGGATTACGTACTTGAAGAGTTCAAAAAAAAAGAAAAAGAAGAAGTTGAAGTCGGTATTCAAAGGTCAGCGGATATCATAAGAGATTATTTATCGGAAGGTATTGAGTTTGCAATGAATAAATATAACTGACCTGGCAGGCTGTATTATTTTTTATAACTAATACTTGATCTCTAACCTTAATGTAACTTTTTCCAATTAAAACCACTCGTCTCTTTAAATCAGGATTTCATTGGTAACCGTTATAAATGGTTCCTATAGACGGGTTGGCGGTTTTTTTTATGACCATTCTTGACAGGAGTTTTAGAATATTTATTATGACGATGTTTTTAAAAAATTTTATCAATGAAAAGCAGTGGCAGCAGTTCATAGAAAAATATGAAAGGACCAATACCGGTGGCAAGAAAGGCAGAGTCACAAATCTTGATACCCTGATTGCGGATGAAAATATCTGGCCCTTTGTTATCAGCGCTTTTTTAAAATATTTTGATATTCCTGCTCTGATAGTCACATCGACTTTCGAGAGAGCCTTGGAGCTTGAACAGGAAATAAGTTGTATTGTCCCGGATGTTAAAATATTGAATTTCCCCAGCCTTGGAAATGGGATTTTTTATAAAAATAGGGTCGCTGCCCCGGAAAATCTTGCCGGAAGGCTTAATGTCATTAAAAATCTGCAGAATATCGGAAGTTCCGGCGGTAAGTCCTTGATCATTGCTACCAGCAATTCTTTATTGAATTTAATGCCTGCTTCTAAATTCAACAAAATAAAAAGTACGGAAATAAGAGCCGGAAACGAATATAAAAGGGATCAGCTGATTTCGGATCTTGTCGGCAGCGGTTATGAAAGGGTCCATATGATTTACGACAGAGGGGAATTCAGTGTAAGAGGAGGAATCATAGATATTTTTGATGTAACCGGTGAAAATCCGGTAAGAATTGATTTCATCGGGGATGAGGTAGAGAAAATTTTTTCGTATGATGTTTCAACTAATGAAATAATAAAAAATTTAAAAAAA
>CAZYQD010000088.1:0-4159 GCA_964649405.1 uncultured Actinomycetota bacterium | reverse complement strand
GATCTTTAAATCGTAATAATTTTTATAATCGAATTTTAGGTCGACAAAAACTCTATTAAAAACACTTGCCAGAGTAGCTGAAAGTACCTTTGGTAAATTTTCATCATCATAATTCTTAAAGACCGAATAAAGAGAATTTCTCTCCTTGAGAAATCGCAGTTTATCTTCACCGAATTCTTTTGAAGTTCCGTGATGATGATGATAAACAATTGATTTAGGAGAAAAGATGACTTTATATCCCAGTATCCACAATCTCCATCCTAAATCCACATCTTCGTAGTAAGCAAAGAAATCTTCGTCGAACCCTCCTGCATCCAAAAAAACCTGCCTGTTTATTAACATCGCACCGCCATTTGCGAAAGGAAGATAATAGTATCCATTATGTTTATCCTTATCTACTGGAACACCATAATCGATTTGAAAACCTTTACCTTCAAAATTGATCATGCTACCGGCAAAATCAATTGTTTTCCCGTCCATAGAAAGGACTTTGGAACCCGAAGCAACGGTTATGGCATTACAATAAATAGGTTTGAGAAGTTCTATCAACCAATTTCTGTCCACTCTGGTATCATTATTCAGAAAGGCTACATACTGCCCGTCCGCATTTTTTGCGGCCTGATTATTCGCATAAGCAAAACCCATATTTTTGCTATTTTTTATGATTTTTATATCAGGATAGTTTTCCTTTATAAACTCCACAGACTCGTCTGTGGACCCATTATCAACCACTATTATCTCTATTTTGTCCATGGGATATTCCATCTCTTTTATACTGGAAAGACACTCTCCCAGATAATCTTTACCATTTAAGTTAACTATTGAGATTGTGACCAGCGGATAATCAAGGATATCTTTCATTAAAATAAAACTCCTAAAATTATATAAGATTAAAGTGTTGACCTAAATTAGGATAAATTATAACAAACAATTTATTTTAAACAATAAGTAATGTAAAATGTATTGAACCAATAATTTTTTAATACTATGAAACAAGTAAATATTGCTTTCATAACAGAAAGAATGATCAAAGGCCATGGAGTTGATTTAGTTGTAGATAGACTTGCTGATGGCCTGGCAAAATTGGGTTACAACTGCGAGGTATATTGTAATTATTTCGACGAAACCTTTACAGGCAGAAAAGCATACAAAATCAAGAAATTTCCTTATACAAGACCTGTAGATAATCCCATCGTTTACGAGACAATGATTAGAAGATTCGTTCCCTATTTGAACTTAAAAAAAATAGATTTATTTATCATACAATCCTTTCCATTCTATAGTTTGATCCCAAAATTAAGAAAACCGACCCTTGTAGTCGATCATGGAATAATATCTTTAGGCGGATTGCCCCTTAAGAGAAGACTGTGGTTTAAATATATGGAATTCAGCCAGAATCTTTCATACTTCAATAAAGCCGGCAAGGTAATAACCGTGTCGCAATATCTTCTCAACTGCCTGCCAAAAAAGATTAGAAAGAAGGCCACCTATATCTATAATGGCAGTAATCATTATCAAAAAATTGACTTTTCTAAAGAGGAAATAGAAGACTTCAAGGAACAATTAGGTATTGGACCTGAAGATATTTTATTGTTATTTGTAGGAAGATTGAATTTTTCTAATCAACCTTACAAGGGACTTGAAGAGCTTACAAAAATATATCTTCGCCTGTACCGGGAAAATAATCATATCAAACTTCTGGCCGTAGGGTATGGGTCCAGAAATGATGAAGAACTATTAAGAAATCAGGGAATACTCTCTATTAAAAATGCACCTGAAGATATTATGCCCCTGATTTATAAATCCTGCGATATATACACAACGTGCTCCCGCTGGGAAGGCTTCGATCTGCCGGTCGTGGAGGCACAGAGTTTCGGTAAGCCGGTAGTTTGTTATGATATCGGGGCCCATCCCGAAGTTTTAATAAATAATAAAACCGGTTTTATAGTAAGTGACCATAAAGAATTTATTAAAAAATTAGAAATTCTTATAAATAAACCTGAAATCAGAAAAGAATTCGGCGAGAAAGCAAAAGAATTTTCAAGAAAATTTACCTGGGAAAAGTCCATTGAAGAGTATGATAAAGAAATAAGGAAATTACTTAACATAAAAGAAATCGACATAAAATCTGCATACTATGCAGGTAAAGATAAAATAAAAAGTGATGAAGAAGTAGCTGTGGTAATAGTCAATTATAATTCATCTTATACCTGCATGAAAGAATGTATAGATTCCCTCAAAAATCAAACCTATAAAAATATAGAGATCACTATTTTTGATAATAATTCACAGAATGACACGCTTGACTCCATCAAAAAAGAATACAAAGACTTAAAAATAATTTACTCCGATAAAAATTTAGGCCTCGGCGAGGCAATAAATCGCGCCCTTGAAAAAATAAATGCTAAATACGTGCTAATATCGAATTTCGATGTAGTTTATAATTTCAAGGCAGTCGAAGAGCTGGTAGGCCAGATCAATAAACTGGACGAAAGTTATATTGGGCTGGCACCAAAAATAAAATTTTATTACGAGCAGGAATATATCGAGAGTGTCGGGACCTATATAGACAACAGCCTGTATATCGGATACACAGGCAAGGGACAGCTTGATATGCAGCAATATAACAGACCCGAGAATATTTTTGGAGCTTCCTTTACTTCGTGTTTTATTAAAAGAGAGGCTTTTGATGATTTAATAGTCGGAAGAGTTGACCCTACTTTCTTTCTATTCTATGAGGACATAGATTTTTGTTACAGGGCAAATATTTTAGGTTATAAGTTCCAATCATGCCCGACTGCAGTTTGCCATCATAAATATGCTTATAGTTTCAGGGATGACGCTTCCTTTTTCCAGAATAAATATTATTATCAAAAATTAAACCTTCTTAAGACTGCTTATAAAAACGCTGAAGAATCGAATCTAAAAAGAATAATGAGCATAGAATTAAATATACAAAAACAAAATTTGAAAGATAAAAGTTTAAAGAATACGGCCCAAAATATCATAAGAGACTTCAATGGAAGCCTGGGTTACTTAAAAAAATGCAGGCCAAACATTCAATTTTCGAGGTTGCTTGCAGATTCCGACATTCTTAAATATTGCTGGGGAGAATTCAACTTCTACGATGAGGTCAAAAATGAACCTGTTTATTCCGTGTTAAACCTACACCGTATATACCAGAGATTATTTGTTTTGATAGGAAACGAAAGATACGAGGAATATACCAACTATTTGATTAACCTGGAAAATACCAGAATCAGAATCGAAAACGAAAACTTAAAAAAATTACTGCACAGTAAATTAAAATACGAACCTAAATTCATTCATGAATTTATTGATAAAATTGGTTAAGAGAAACACCATACCATGAAAATAGGTATAGATATATCCACAGTTTTGAATCATGGCCAGGACATAGGCTCAGGCAGATATATTATTAACCTCATAAAAAATCTTCTGAAAATCGATAAAGAAAATACCTATATTCTTACCGGAAGATACACTACAGGTGAATATATACCGATAATTCATGATTTGAAAACAAATTACCCTGAGAATAAAATTAAGCTTTATCTCTATCAGACAACCCCGGAGAAGTTAAAATTATGGAACAGATTCAGATTTCCTGCTGTCGAGTTTTTGGGCTTTAGGGCTGACATCATTCACTGTCCCGATTTTCTTATCCCCCCTACTTTAAACAGGAACATCGTTTTAACCATCCATGACCTGGCTTTCATAAGATTTCCCGAATTTAACTTTGACTGGTTCATAAAAAAATACACCGGAGAAGTCAAAAAAAATGCACGTATCTCAAAGAAGATAATTGCAGATTCCGAAAGCACCAGAAACGATATTGTTAATTTTCTTGAAGTAGATCCCGCAAAAGTAGAGGTTGTTTATCTGGCGGCGGATGATATTTTCAGGAAATTGACTGAAAAAGAGAAGAATATGTACGTACTTAAAAAATACCAGATAGATAAAAAATATATCCTCTCCGTGGGAACCATAGAACCCAGGAAAAACTTTGCGGCATTGATAAGAGCTTTCAATAACATAAAAAAAAGTAAAATAGGTTCCGGTCATAAACTGGTAATAGTGGGAAGAACCGGCTGGAAGAGCGAAGTCACCTATGAGGAGAGAGAAAATAGTCCATATA
>CAZYQD010000087.1:2331-4186 GCA_964649405.1 uncultured Actinomycetota bacterium | reverse complement strand
GTTATATTCTTGTTGGCAAACGGGATGTTTATCCTGCCATAACCTGTGGCTACTATAGATTTAATTTCCGAATCTTTAAGTCCTGCTTTGGCTAAAGAAGATTCGAAGGCTGCTTTTGCAGCATTTTTACTGTCTGAACCTGTCAGCGCAATCACATAAGATACAATCTTATTATTTTTATTATCAAGTATTACTACTTCGGTTGAAACTGAACCTACATCAATACCACATGTATACATTGATTTCCTTTCCCTATTTTGACTTAAGAGTTTAAAATTTCAATGAATCCCTGCAGCCTGGTTTTTACCTGACCCTGTGAAGAGTTATTCTGGTCCACACAGTCGCCATCCAGAACCAGTGTGGGAATATTAAGTTTTTTCTTAAGGCTGTCTTTTATTATTCTTGCCCCGCCGTTACTCTGCCTGCATCCCCAGTGGGAAAATAAAATCGCCCCATCGGCTTTATAATCACGTGCTGCTTTAAGAGTTATATCGATCCGGTTATCGATACTGCCGGCCAGAAAATTGGAAAGCATTTTTTTGGCCAGGCTTTCAAAAGGCTTTTTATAATCAAGTTCAGGCCAGCAGACATGGTTGATTTCTTCAAACACCACTCTGCAATTTTCTTTGTATAGTATGTCGAATATTTCGTTTCTGTAATAAGGTTTAAGGTGCAGCCAGAGAATCCTTTTAAACGATTTCTCCCTATCAAGGCCCTCTTTATTTTGTCTATCCAAGCATTTTTTAAGATCCTTATATATCTCTTTATAAAGAATGACCGCTTCTTTTGTTCCTGCAAGCCCGTGGAATGGCAGGATAAAATTAAGGCCATTAAAAGAAGGAGGATAATTTAGAAGAATTTTTCTTAAACTGCCCACTTCGATTGCCCACTTTCTGAATTCATTTGAGAGTTTGATGGCTTCTTCGAACATGGAGATATCAAGTTTCTTACCGGTTTTGGAACAAATATCCACACAGATATTTTTTATCTGGGAGGTCAAATACCGGAGCGATTCCTCCGAATAACGGTAAGGGACATCGATAAGATAGAAGTTTTTTTCGATACCGTATTTTAGAGAGTTTAGATAAAATGATTTCTGTGCGGCATCACAGGCTAGATTTGAGGTTACAATATAATCCGGTCGGGGAAATAAATCAAGCTCTGCTGCACCCGATGCACTTCTGTGAAATGTGCAAAGATCCGGTGAATACCAGTTTGACGAAGCTTCCTTAAGTGTTTGCGGTGCCAGCCCAAGTCCCGCCGTAAATCCTGCCATGACCTCCGGTAAAAATGGTGTGATTCCCAGAGCGTAAAACATCTCATAGGGTACAAAGAGGGAGCCATAGCCTATCGGACGGTTATTATCTGAATAGGCTTTTTTAAGACTTTCTATGGTGAAGATATTGAGATATCTATCGGATGCGGAAGGAAAAGTTTTACCATATGCGTACAGGACCGGTTTTACTGCGATTATGCCCAGCAGCCTCTTTATATATCTCTGATTTAAGTTTTTCTGTATACCTGTTTTTAATCTATCTTTTATACCCATTTATTTCTTTATAATCACAGTCTTTAAAAATCAAAGCATTTCCAGAAAAGCTTGCACTCTTGTTTTTACCTGACCCTCGGAAAAGTTGTTATATTCTATATCCAGATAAAGGACCGGAATCCCCATATCATTTAATCTCTGCTTAAGGAGCGGAAATGAATAAAGCATATTATCACAGAATTTTAAAGTTATAAATATTACCCCTTTTATATTGTTTTTGACTATATTATTTTCAATCTCAACCAGTTTCGAACTCAGGTCTGCCATTCTCATGCATTGGGGTTTATTTAAATACCTTTCGGCAAT
>CAZYQD010000087.1:0-2231 GCA_964649405.1 uncultured Actinomycetota bacterium | reverse complement strand
AGATAAGAAGGTATCCTATCAAGATATTTACTGGCGATATCAAAAAATCTTCTCATACCATCACAGGAGTTTGTAAATATCAACGCTCTGAAATTGTCAGCAGCGGCAAGCAGACTTTCCCAGCTTGATTTGATATAAGGGCAGAAATTTATAGGAAAATAGCTTTCTGATTTGATTATTTTTTTTCTCCCGAATATTCTTACAGGGATAAATCCGCCGGCAATTATGAGTTCTTCGGGAGTATAGGTGCAGAACCATCCAATCGCACCTTTTTTATTTGCAGGAGATAGAGTATTTTTAAAAAGATATTCTATATCGTTTACTTTATCTTTTATTTTATCCGGGTTTTCCGTATTTCTAATAACCTGTGTCATATTTATGGAGTATTACTGCTGCTCGATTATGAATTCTTAGTTTCTTATTATTTCTTCATTTCTTGTGAATTCATCATATATGCCCACGTGTCCCCAGAAGTCTTCTATATATTGGCCATCTATCTCACCGCTGTCTTTACCCTCTATAGTTATTTTTACCCTTTCTATTTCTTCGAATTCGGTCAATGTATCAACGATAGCGGAAATGGCCAGTATCTCTGTAGTAGAGCTGTGAGGGATTTCTTCAAAGTTTGTTATGATTTCTTTACTGAAATCTACAGTAGCGGTGCTGTCGGATATTTTTACAGAATTGACCCTTACATCCGAGGGAATCACCGGGTAAAGGTCATCAGTCTCCGGGCCTTTTATCAATTCCTCAAGAATACTTTTATAAAGGTCACTACTTACTGAGATTTCTCTTATTTCTTTTACAAGATAGAAATCGGTTTCGGGATATGCTGCAAAGTAAAGAGTCACACTGCGGGTACATGAGGACAGCGTCATGATAAGGAATAAGACCAATATCGATATTATACCTGCGATGAAAAACCTGGTTAATTTATTTTTTTTCATTTTTGTTCCTGAAGTTTTTATATTAGTTAAAATCTCCTTAATTCTATAGAGGGGCAGATAAAAAGACAATATGGAAATTACATTGATATAAAATATTACAAAATTAATCTTACAGATGTTATTATTATACAGGTACTTGCAATTGAAAAATACCGACTATAAATCATAAATAATTGTCTAAAATAATTATTTTACAATCAAGCAGGTAGAGATATGACCGGTGATAGGGCATTGCTTATAGTGGATATGTTGAATGATTTTGTACTGGATGGAGCGCCGCTTAAAATTCCGAATATCGAAAAGATTATCGGACCTATAAAAAAGGAAATCGGGAAAGCAAGAATTGCAGGTTACCCGATAATTTACCTGTGCGACAGCCATGAAAAAGATGACAATGAGTTCAAAATATTTCCTCCTCATGCAATAAGAAATACCGAAGGATCAAAAATAATCGAAGAACTAAAACCCCTGGGAAGTGACATCATAGTGAGGAAAAGTGCCTTCTCCGGTTTTTTCAATACTGATCTGGATAAGATTTTACAAAAATTATCGATAAAAAAGTTAATAATCACAGGGAATATAATAAATATCAGTATTTTTTACACCTCGGTTGATGCGGTAATCAGAGGTTTTAATGTCGATGTGGTCAAAAGTGCAGTAGTTGGCTTAAATAGAAGAGATCATAATTTTGCGCTGGATCAGATGCAGAAGATATTAAAAGTAAATATAGTCTAGGAGGAAAAGATTTTATGGGCATAAGATTCTTTTTAATAAGACACGGACAGACATTATGGAATGAGGAGGGAAGATATCAGGGAGAGCGGGATATTGGTTTGACCAGGCTGGGTATCCGTCAGGCAAAGCTTGCAGCAAAGTATCTTTCGAAAGTAAATTTTTCCAATATTTACAGTAGTCCGTTAAAACGGGCTATAGATACAGCAAACATCATAGTAGGAAGAAGCAGAAATTTGAAGATAATACTAAGAGAGAATTTAAAAGAAATACATTTTGGTAAATGGGAGGGAATGAAATTTAATGAGATAAATGAACAGTTTCATGATGATTATCAGAAATGGCTTAAGGATCCATATAACAACTGTCCTACGGGAGGAGAAAGTTTTAAACAGGTGCAGGAGAGGGCCGTAGCCGAAATCGATAACATGATAGACGAGAATGAAGATAAAAGCAGCGTTGCAGTAATAACTCATGGCGGAATAATACTTTCACTGCTGGTAAACTGGCTTCAAATACCCCTGTCCAGGTGGAGATCCATAATCCAGAGAC
>CAZYQD010000086.1:0-4207 GCA_964649405.1 uncultured Actinomycetota bacterium | reverse complement strand
TTTTATCTGGAAGTTAGCATACTATGATTAAAAATGTTATTTTTGATTTTGACGGTACACTGGTAGATTCCAGTTATGCAGTTGAAAAATTATTCCAATACTTTAAGCAGAAATATAAAAAAACTCATTTGGACAGAGAGCAGTTCAGAAAGATAAATACACTGCCGCTTAAGCAAAAAATTAAAAAAATGGGAGTACCGTTATATAAGCTGCCGGCGATATCAATGGAAGCTAAAAAAGTATACTTTTCCTATATAGAAAAAATAAAGATAATAGAAGGAATCCCGGACCTTTTAGTAAAACTGTCCCAACTGGGTTTAGATCTGAGCATACTCTCGTCTAATTCGGTCAGAAATATAAACCATTTTCTGAATATTAATAAGATTAACTGTTTTTCAGGTATTTACTCTGTACCCAATATGCTGAAGAAAAATGAGGATATAATAAAATTGTTGAAAAATAAAAAGCTGGCCAAAGAAAACATATTATACATAGGTGATGAACTCCATGATGTTGTTGCATGCAAGAGGATCCAGATTAAAGTTGTAGCTGTAACCTGGGGGCTTGACTCCATTGATTCACTTAAGGGCGGAAAACCTGATTGTATATGTAATACGCCAATGGAGATATACGATTATATATATGAAAATAATTTAGATTAAGAATAATTTATATTTACAAATGGAAAATGGATACTTAACAGTGACATAATTACATTTACTGCCGATGGCTATAAGTTTGAGTATAAAGCGTACGCAGTTTCTATTATATGACCCTGCAGAATTGGCCCGTGTTGCTGCTGGCCAGATACCTTCTTGGGAACCTCAACCTTATGAAACTGTTACTCTTGATTCTTATCTATTTCTTAATCCCTCAGGTATTGAGAAAGATATGTTGGGTACTGGTGAACAACGCAGATATAGAATAGGTGATATCACTTTTAATAGAACAAACGGCATCCTTTATGTTCTTGAACTTTTTGCAGATGGTGCAAAACCAGTTGTACATGTCTGGAAAATGAACTAACTTTAAATTTTAAAGGAGAAATTACAAAAAATACTGTTCATTAATTATTTCAAGTATCATGATTAATTAAAGAAAGGAATATTATATGAGAAATATTAGAAGACCATATGCTGCTGAAAGATTGTTTCTTCTTTTGTCAGTATTTTTTTTATCGCTAATTCTGGTTATAGTCTTTTCCGCGGGATGTACAGATTTATCTGAAAAGGTTTCTGATGAAATGGAAGAAAATATTGAAGGTGAAGAAGAGGAGGAGCAGGTACTTACCGATTTTCCCAGAGGATTTCCTTCTTCAGTTCCTGTGTATCCGGATGCAAACATCCTCGAATCAGTAAAAAATGAGGTTGACGGGAAAATGACTTATAAGGTTGTACTGCAATGTAAAGGTGAAATAGAAGAGTTATCAGACTGGTATAAGAAATCCCTGGAAAAAGAATGGAGCATTGGTTCTGTGTCCGAAGGTGATATGGGTGATTGGTCAGAGTTTTTTGCTGAGGCTCAAAATGAAGACTACTTCCTGACAGTATATTTATATCAGGACGAGGGAAGTGATAATGTATCAATTGATTTAAATGTACAGAGTCTGACCGAAGGTGAAGATGTAGCAGAAGACACAGAAGAGGAACTTGTAGAAGAGGAAGAATCAACTGAAGGATCTTCACAAAGTTATTCGGGTGAACTTGAAGATGCCAGTGTTGCATTTGTATGTGCTTCTGTCGGTTCTGCCTGGAACATAGGTGAGCATTTTCCACAGCTAGATATAAGGGTCTATGACGAATACCAGTTTGATAAAGGATACAGGATACAGGAAATACTGGATTCTGAAAAACCCGATATAATGATAATTAAAGAATGTGCTGCATATTTTCCTCCGGATTCTCAAGGATCTACAATGTCAGCATATCAAGACCTTATAAGGGATTGGGTAAATCTGTGCAGGGGACAGGGAGTCATTCCGGTTTTAACAACAGTTGTCCCCATAGATCCTGATAACCCTTCAAATGCAGGGCAAGCCCACCTTGATTCAATACTTGAATTCAATGGCTGGATAAAACAATACTGCGGTGATGAAGATATATCTGTGCTTGATCTGGAAGAGGCTTTACATATAAGCGATACAAACAGGGCATTAAATCCCGCTTATGATTCAGGTGACGGGCTTCATCCAAATGAACTTGCATACACAGAAAAACTGGACAATATTTTAATTCCAGCCCTTGAAAGAGCACTTGAGATTGGACATTAATTATAGTCGACTTCCAGTATTACTTCTGACAGTAAAATTGAAATTCCTTCAGTAACATGATTGATACTATCTGCAATTAAGAAGTAAAAATCTTGAATGTACACTGAAGAAATCCTTTTTAATTTACTCTTAAAATTTGATTCTCGTTCAAACTGGCTGCCCCAAGATGTGAAATTTAGAACCAAATTATTAGAGAATTAAACAAGATTCTCCAATTAAAATAATAACTTTTAATTTAAATAGTTTGTATATTGGCTTTACTTCAACATCAATACCGGGAACAAAGGGCTACGGGCTTGGGCTATCAATCTGTAAACAAATAGTAGAAATCCATAGCGGGGGAATTGATGTAAATTTTGATGATCTGAAAAAGATAATTAGTTTTAGAGTGGTTTTACCCTTGCAATCCTCATAGTTTCATCACCTATCGATTTCACAATAGGCCTGGCGGGACACCATACGCTTATTGCAATATAGTTAAAAAGGTTGAATATTATCAGATGTTAGATGTTTGTCATTAATCCATTCTCTTATTGTACAGTTAAAATCATCGCTTGATTTCCACGGGATGTCGTGCCTTGAACCTTTGAACAGGACTCCCTTTGCATGGGAAAGCGCTTTAACAATATCTTTTACGGACTCTCTCATAGCTTTTGGTTCTTTTTCTCCCGCAATTACCAGCGATTGTACATCGGCTTTAAATAGATCATCTGGCAGTTTCAAATGTTTGAACAACTCGCTGTAAATCCTGTCGAGAGAGTCCACAGTAAGTAGCTTAAAGTCTTTCGTCAGACTCCGTCTGTCAGCTTCATCGGGAAAGCCAAATTGTTTCACTTGATATTCCAGCAGCTTTTTGCTTTTTATCATCATGACGGTCAATTTGTATATAAAGCGGTTGCAGGATAATTTCAGAAACGGTATAGGCCTGAAAAGCGCGCTGACGATGACTGCATGATCTGCAACATCAGGATGCCGGCTGAGCAGTTCCACAATGATTTTCGCACCAATTGAGTGCCCGACCACATGCGCTTTCTGTCCGCTTGCCTGATTCCTTATCAGTTCTGCAATCCGGTCGGCGCAGTCCGTAATGGTGATAGGTTTTTCGTCAATGCTTTTCCCATGCTCCGGAAGATCCGGTACGATGCAGTGATAGTCTTGAAATGCTTTAACCTGCCTTTTCCATACCCAGCCGCTGATGCTACCACCGTGGATAAACACGATAGCTGGAGCCCTTTTCTTCCCGCTCTCTTCATAATACATGGACATGAATCTTCCTCCCAACTCAATGTTCCGATTAACTATCGACACCTAAAAGCTTAAAAACCGAATCTTTAATTACGGAGCGTGTTTTTAATAGCTCGTCTTTATTTTGCAGAAAGGTCTGCGCTTGTATTTCCCTGAACAAAAATTAAAGTAATACCCTCAGCTACCCATCCCATTATTAATATTAATTCATTATCTCTTGAAATATATCCGTAACCTGCAACAGCAGTTTTTGTTGAAATAATATGCGCAATTCCCCATATTATTATGATTATTGAACCAATATAAATTAAAATATTATTCAACATTTAGAAATCCTTTATATAAATTGATTTTAATATTTTTATTTAATTTTCTAATCTTATAAAATAAAAGATTTTTTCAAAAGTTATTATAAACTTTATTTTTAAAATAATAAAAAATATGCCTGAGTAATATACAAGTGGCTGGGGATATTGAACACATTTCGAACTTTTTATTATAAAGAAATAGTAAATTTTAAATATAAAATAGAAGAATTTAATTTAAATTTTGCTGTATGATAAGTTGTAAAATTTAGCCGTGCAAAGTAGACAAAGTTAAAACCAAGTTATTGTATTTAAATGGAGATATTTTTATACCGGAATTAAGTTTAAAAATCTTCAACAATATATAATTTACAACCTTATAAAATAT
>CAZYQD010000085.1:0-4224 GCA_964649405.1 uncultured Actinomycetota bacterium | reverse complement strand
AGTTTTTTCATAAATAAATTTTTCAATTCCAGTGAGAGATTAAGCGAACTGGCATTTTATCTTTTTTCAAGACAGACGATCTGGTCCTTATGGCTTGGATTTGCAATAGGTACATCTATACGTTTTAGCTTTTCAAAAAAGGAATATAAACATTTATCAATTGAAAAACCGGAGAAGAAAGATTCTGAACCCAAACCGATTACTGTGCCTGATACAGAAAGTAAGGATCAGAATCATTCCCCGCAGAATTAGTCAGCCTTGTGGGGTTTGAACCATCCGGGCTGATGGCAAATATTTCCAATTGACCATCGATGGTGCATTCGAAAGCAATAAACGTATTATCCGGGGAAAAAACCGGGTGACCGCAGTTCGTTAGTGAACCAGAAACCATCTTTATGTTACCTCCCCTTCCGTCCATTGTATATATTAAAGTTTTATTGCCCTCGTAACCCATAAAAGCAATCAACTGGCCATCTATTGAAATAGCAGGAACTCGTTTCCTCATGCTGATGTCGGAAATGAGTCTCGAATTTTCTCCATTATAATCCATAACAAATAAATCTTCATTTCCGCTGTTTCCTGATTCGAAAATGACCTTGTCCTGAAAAGGATGACTGGCCGGGTGCCAATCATAAATGTCGGGGTTGAATGTAAGACGTTTAAGGTTTCCTCCGCTGCTGTTTATTCTGTATATTTCCCAATCACCATCCTGATATACTTCAAAAAATATAAATCTTCCGTCAAAGGACCAGGTAGGATATCCGCTGCTCCAGGGGTTATTTGTAAGCTGCGTTTTATCTGTTCCATCCCAGTTCATGACCATGATCTGCCATATACCATTAATATCGGAAGTATAAGCGATCTTATTCCCGTCAGGTGAAACGGCAGGATAATTATCTTTCCCGGGATGGTCCGTAAGCTGAACGAGTTCGGAACCATCCAGATTCATGCTGTATACATCCTCGCTGCCGTTTCTATCGGAAGTAAAAATTATTTTTTTAACGTTATATTCTATATCCAGACTTCTCGGTCCGGCCTGTAATAAATCATCTTTACTTATGGCCCAGCCGCTAATATCTATGGAACTGTCATTTAGATTAACCTCTTCTACCGAAAATAATACTTCCGGTTCTTTCTCTTCTCCTTCCATTTTGATATTTCTTAAACCCAGATAATAAGCTCCGGAATTGGAGAAAGAATAAATATATAGAGTATTTTCGCTGCTTGCTTCCAGTTCGCCTGCATCAAAGTCAAGAGAATAACCTGAGTTTACATAATTTGCATTTCCAAGTGCATTGGCCACATCCTGTCTCTCTGTTCCATAATCTGTCTCTCCCAGAAATTTGCCAAAATCCTTTGGACCATTTAAATAAATCTCTACCCTGTCGATCCCGGTATTTTCACTGTAACCGGTATCTACTGACCAGCCTGAAATTCTTACATTTGATTTATTGGCTTCGGTTATTACTTCATCTTCCTTGGGACTATCCAGAGATAATCTGACATTAGCATCAAGAATTTCTTCTCCATCGATTTTTATTTTTTCCCTTGAGTAGTTCCATCCGTATTTTGGTATCAGTGCATATATATAAAGATAATGAGTGGAACCCGGAACAAATTCATAATTCTCGTTATCGATTGCCAGAACATAACCGGTTTCCGAAAGATTTTCTCCATAAACCATACGAGCCTGCTCGGAGGTCAAGCCATATTCTGCTTCACCCAGGAGAATTCCGCTTTTTCTGTTTCCATCAAGGTAAACTTCTATGACGGCAATTTTTTCCGGGTCGGCCTCTTCCTCCTCCACTGGTTCTTCTTCCGTTGGCGTTTCAGGTTCCTGTTCTTCCTCGACAGTTGTATCAGGTGGTTCCGGTTCGGTTGTTTCCTCGGCCGGGGATGCTTTACCCTGGATATATCTAACTAATACATAACCAAAAATGCTTGCGGCTATTACAGACAAAATTATAATGATTATTACTACTGTTCTCATGCTATTTTAATCTTAATTATCCTTGATATTTTTCTTTAAAAATATACCTTTTTTGTATGTTGTTTTTGATTATATGACTTATTTGACTCTGCATATATATTTCGAATTTAACAGTATAACAGAATACAGGATTAATTGAAATTAATATCCTTTTAAGTTAACATCTGGTTATTGCGATAACTATCAGGGGCAAAACATGATGCTAAATAAAAAAAAGAAATTTTTTCTTATAGCTTTTAGCTTCGTAAATATACTTTTATATTACACCGCCTTTGCTTATTTTGATAATATCACAGACGCTCTTGCCGTTTATAATCTGCCAGCCGGTTTTTTAAGTTTCTTAAAGCTTTTTATTGTTTTTATTCTTGGATTTATGATCGGATTTTTAATTTCTATAAGCATGAAAGCTGTGACGGGTACAAATTATTTTGATATCAAAGTATTTTTGATAGCAGGATGCATCCCTGCTCTTGCGCTTATACTTTACAGTAGCGGTGCGATTAACCTGGTGGTAAACAGATTTTTTAATTCAAACCTCACGATTTCGGAACTTGTTTTTTATTTTTTTTCCAGAGATACGATATGGGCCATCTGGCTTGGAATTTCAGCAGGAGCATCTGCAAGGTTAACATTTATGGCTCAGCCTAAAAAGAGATTCAAGCATCAAATAATTGATTGAAATTGGCCATTCTTTGCTATCGGTAAAGAAAACTGCCATCTTTGTTGATATTGGATGAACTTGTTAAATTTAACTTTGCGCCGCTTGTAAGATCTATCAAAACAAGGTTTTCGGTTGATCCTTTTCTTTCCTCATAAACAATATACTTTCCATCAGGTGAAAATGAGGGATGGCCATCCCAGTCAGGATTATCCGTAAGCCTGGTTTCATTCTGTCCGTTATAGTCCATGATCCATATATCGCTGTTATCACCGGAATATCTCATATATGTTATTTTATTTCCGTCAGATGATACATCCGGAACTCTTCTTCTTGGACCGTCTCCGGTTATATTATAGACTCCTGAACCATTACTGTTCATCACATAAATGTTTTCGTGTCCCGTTGCTCCTGATTCGAAAATAATCTTATATTCGTATGGATGCCCATTGGGGTGCCAGTCATGTGAACTTGAATTAAATGTAAGCCTTTTCTGTTCGGATCCATTACTTCTGATTCTGAATAATTCCCAGTCTCCGTCTATATAACCTTCAAAATATATATACTCTGAGTCATGGGACCAGCTGGGGTATGCGCTTCTAAAGTTATTGGATGTGATCTGTATTTTATTATTACCATCCCAATCCATTATCATTATCTGCCATATACCTCCTATATCCGAAGTATATGCAATTTTTTCGCCGTCAGGCGACACTTCCGGATACAGGTCATTTCCGGAATAATCTGTCAACCTGGTAAGTTCGGTCCCATCGATATTAATGCTGTATATGTTATCATTGCCGTCCCTGTTAGTGTTGTATATAACTTTTTTAACCGGGTACTGATCGGTATTTTTCCTCGCTTCCATCTCACTTTTTTGCTTTTCTTCCAGATACTCATCCAGGATATTTTTATCGATAGCCCAGCCTGTTATTTCCAGAATACCGCTCTGGCTGAGTTTCTGTATATCGATCCCCGCATTGATTATCGCTTTTTCTTCTTTTATTCCGGATAAATAAACTTCTCTTTTTTCATAATTGAAGCTGTCATCTGCGGAACTTACAGCATATACGAAAATCGTATGAGTGGAACCCGGTTCAAGGTTAATAAGTTCATCAAACTGATAACCGCTGGGGAGATAATTTTGATTTCCAAAAAAATTTGCCACATCGGACCTTGTCGTTCCGTATTGTGCGCTGCCCAGAAATTTTCCATACCCTCTAGGTCCGTTGAGATAGATCTCTATTGTTTTTATGCCGGGATTATCGTTGTTTCTCAGATCCACTGCCCAGCCACCGATAGATTGGAGTGTGCTTGTAATGACTTTGTCTTCCGGCTTATCTATAGAAATATTTATTTCTTTTTCAGTGAAATCTTCTCCCGGCAGATTTGTTTCTATTCTTGTGTAATCCCATTCCGACTGGCTTCCGTAAAAATAAATATAAACATAATGAGTGGAACCCGGTAGGAGATTTAAATCTTCGTTGTTTTCCCGGATAAATTCAAAGCCGGTATTTTTGAAGTCTTCCCCATAAAGCTGTGAGGTGTCTGCAGATTCGAGATCACATACTGTTTT
>CAZYQD010000084.1:0-4245 GCA_964649405.1 uncultured Actinomycetota bacterium | reverse complement strand
AAAAAACTTATTTGTTTATTAATTTGACATTCAGAAAATGTGTCGAACAGGATATGCAGGGGTCATAAGCCCTTATCAGCATCTCGCAGGACAGTCTGATTTCATCCTCGCTTTTATCGATTACTGTCGGAACCAGTGCATCCATATCCTTCTCTATATTTGCATAGTTCATCCCTGTAGGAATTATCATATTAGCTTTTTCCATTCTGCCTCTGTCGTTATAGGTATAATCATGAATAAGCAGTCCCCTTGGAGCTTCTACGACTCCAACGCCTTGTCCTGCTTTTGGAACAATATCTACCATTGCTTTATCTTTGTCGATACCTTCTTCAAGGATTTCATCTATTAATCTTATGCTGTCGTCAACACTATGAATTATCTCGACAAATTGGGCGATATTGTTCATAAAAGGATTATAACATGGAGCTTTAAGTCCCAGTTCATCGGCATATTTTTTGGCATTGTCCGAAAGCTTATCATAACTATTGTTAAATCTGGCAAGAGCACCGACCATAAATGCATCCCTGCTTGCCCAGCAATGTTTAGAAGTCGAGTGCCGGACAATTTTTTCTTTTATTTTATCCAGATAGTTCTGGTCATCGATCTCCCAGCCGTCCGATGATTTTATATTGCCGTCGTAAAGTGCATAATCAACTGCATCGCTTATGGAAATATATTCCGTTTCTCTTTCGAAAGCAGGAATATTCAGAGTTTTCAATACACCGAGAGTTTTTTCAAAATCCGGGTAACTTGCCTGCAGCATTTCTTTCATCTTTACCATTTCTTCTTCCGTAGGAAGTTTTGTAAACCCGCCAATTACTATTCTTATTGGATGGACTGCCCTTCCTCCTATGATTCTTATCATATCATTAGCCATTTTTTTGGTCCGCAAAGCAATATTTACCACATCAGGATGTGTTTCCACCAGTGGGATCACACTGCCTACACCAAAAAAATCAGGTGCAGCAAGAAAGTAAACATGAAGCACATTGCTCTGGACATTTTCGTGGTGATATACAAGTTTTCTTAATTTTATGGTTTGCTGGGACGGAGTTATACCCAGTGCTTTCTCGGTTGCTTTGATAGATGCACAGGTATGTGCGACCGAGCAGATTCCGCAAATCCTTGAAGCTATATGAGACGGTTCATCATACTTTCTCCCCACCATCATTGCTTCAAAAAATCTAGGTGATTCCGGTATTCTAAATGTCAACTGCTCCACCTTTTTATCTTTTATATTTATTATCAAATCACCGTGACCCTCTACTCTTGATATCGGTGAGATCTCTACATTTAAGTTCTTTGCCATTATGATAAACCTCCAGGATTATTTTTAATTTTATTCTCTATAGTTTTTCCTTTACAGGCATTATAAAGATTAAATCCCTCCATTATATCCTCAACCGTGAGTCCATATTTTTCCAGCAGATCTTTCTGGGCATTTACATTCGGATCATCTATTACTCCCCTGCAGGCTTCGCAACCCGAAACATTATTGGGACATCTGGAATTACAGCCCGCTCTTGAGATGGGACCCATACATGTTATTCCCAGTTCATATACGCATGTATTACCATTTCTTTTGCATTCGATACAGACCGGATAATTAGGTATCTCAGGTTTTTTGCCCACGATAAGGGATTTTATTATATCCACTATCTCGAACCTGTTGGGAGGACAACCCCTGGCATAGTAATCGACCTTTATATACTGGTCAATGGGTTTTACCTCAATTGAATCTATCCAGTCTTTTTTATCTCCATATACCAGCTCCTTGGCTCTTTCAAGACCATATAAATTTTTAAGACAATTAAGTCCGCCCGATACTGCACAGGCTCCGATTGCCACTACTATCTTGGCAATATCGCCGATCTTTTTTATCCTTTCTATGGCATGCTCTGTTGATATGGAACCTTCGACAATAGCTATTTCATAATTGTCACTGTGCTCTGTAATCGCTTCCGTAAAATGAACAATATCCACGGCACTCACTAGATCCAGTAATTGGTCTTCAAGATTCAATATTTCCAGTTGGCATCCGCCGCATCCGGTAAATCCGAATACGCCTACTTTTGCCTTACTCATTATATTGCCTCCTTCAAATTCATTATTTCCCATAGACTGAATACGGGACCATCAACGCATACCAGTTTATTACCAATATGACAGTGATTGCATTTTCCAACTCCGCATTCCATTCTCCTCTCAAGCGAAAGGTAAATATTTTCGGGTTTGAAGTTTTTCTTTTCCAATTCCATAATCACGTACTTATACATGACCGGAGGTCCGCAGACCACGACATAAGTATCTTCGGGAGGAAAATTCACTCTTGGTATAAGCTTGGTACATACTCCGATTTCTCCGGTCCATTTATCATCAGGATTATCCACTGAAACACATGTGGAGATATCGTCACGGTTGCTCCAGTACCCAATATCATTTCTAAATAAAATACTGCTCGGATTAACCGCACCGTATATTATCATTAATTCCTTGTAATCTTCCCTGTATTGCATGATATATTTTATCAGCGACATTAACGGTACCATTCCCAGGCCTCCGGCAATCAAAAGGACATTATGATTTCTCATCTTTTCAAATGGGAAATATCCTCTTCCGAAAGGACCTCTGATACCGATTCTCGAACCCTCTTCCATTCTATGAAGGGCACCGGATACACTACCGGCATTTCTTACACAGAGCTCAAAAAATTCTTTATTGTTTGGATTTGATGCGAGACAGAAGGGAGCCTCACCCAATCCGAATATAGTGAGCTCTATGAATTGACCGGGCAGGAATTTAAAATTATTTTGTTTTTCTTCATCCTCAAACGCAATATTAAATAATTTTTCCGTTGGACTTACTTTTTCTATACGGCTGATTCTGGCGATATCGGGAACATATATGGAATTTTTATTTTCTTCCTTTGCTTTTAAAACCATTTATACGCTCACCTCTCTCTTTACTGAATTGATATCTTCTGCAATATTGATTTTGGCCAGACATGTTTCAATACACCTTCCGCAGCCGACACAGGAATATTTACCAAACTTGTCGACAAAAGTTTTAAGTTTGCATCTGTATCTCTGCTTTAGCCTGTTTTCTTTATTGGGCCTGAAATTATGGCCGCCTGCCACCAGTCCATATTCCGGTATCATGCATGAATCCCACTCTCTGATTTTATTTCCTTCTTTCAAATTAAGTTCCATATCATCTTTTACATTGAAGCAAAAACAGGTGGGACAGACAAGGTTGCAGGATCCGCAGCTGTAGCAATCTTTTGCAACTTTCTTCCAGAATTTCTCATCATTGTAGATCAGTTCGAAATTATCATAAAAGTTTTTAATATCGACATCCAGTTTAAATTTCATACGATAATCATCCAGATACTTATCATATTCTTTGAAATCTTCGGCAGAGGCATCGCTGACTTTAGCATACTTCCCAATAATCTCATTTCCTCTTGCGGTGCCGATTCTTAAAAAGTATTTTTCACTGAATTCGGTAAGATAAATATCAAAACCGCTTCTTGCATAATCCGTGCCCATGCTCGGAGAAAAATTTGTTTCGGTAGGCTGACTGTCCATTCCGATTACTATAAGGTTTTTCCTCTTTGAAATATAGTTCTCATCGATAAAATCTGTAGTAAATAACTCATCTAAAAAATTCATTCCATTTATATCCCAGGCATTTATTCCAAAAAGTATTCTCTCTTTGCTTTCCACCACAGGCTTTACACTAATTGTTTTTCCGACTTCATAATTCACCAGTTTTTCGGCCGGATAAAATAATAATTTTTTTGCCGGAGGAACAGTTGTCCTAATATAATTGGTATCCAGTTCCGAAATATCCTTGATCGGAACAAAATCGTGCACTGACTTATCTTTTCTTACGGGACCTATAAATTCATAATTGGAAATAAGAGCTTTTATAAAATCCTGATATGCACTTTTATCCATGACTTTATATAGCATAAATACTCCTTCCTTTATTGATGTAAAACTATTTCCGCAGTATATTTGTAAAAGGTTTGTAACACGTGAATTAAAATACCATTTACCTCAATCAATGTCAATAAAACCCGAAGAGGTATCCAAGTAATTTGTAAGTCTTTGTTATTTTATCTTTTATTATATTTCTTGCAGCGGTCCAGTAACCATTCTATCCATTTTTCCATGCCGGAACCAGTTTTGCAGGACAATTTTATTATATCCGACCGGGGATTAAGCTCCCTTACTTTATTTT
>CAZYQD010000083.1:1814-4434 GCA_964649405.1 uncultured Actinomycetota bacterium | reverse complement strand
ATAAGATTATTTAATTGACTAATATATAATATAATATTAAATAATTTTAATAATATAAGAGTAAATAAAAGTTCTTGACTTTTATATTATTATTTAATAATATTAAATTCCAACAAATAATTATAGTTTATTTGATAATTTAGTTTTTACTATTATTAATAGAGGCTATGACTTACATTCTGTTATTTGGGCACTTTGGAATGTAACGAGCTAGTAGTGCAACCGGCTAAAAATAGCCGGTTTTTTGTTTTTAAAGGGGAAAAAATAAAGGTTTGGGAAAAAAAAATAAATTAAATTTAATAATTTATAATTTGAAAGAAAAAATAAAAAAATGAATTACTTAAAAAGAAAAACCACAGCTAGATTTGTAGTCTTTCTTACTGTTATTATGATATTTTTCTGGTCGGTTCCCTGTAATTTTGCTTTTGGAGAGGTGCAGGAAGGATCAGAATTACAGGGCATGCAAGAAAGCGAGCAGTCGGAGGCTACTGTTGAAACGGCTGAGACAACAACTGAAACAACAGATGAGTCTTCTGATAGCGAAGAAAGCCAGGAAGGTGAAGAGGGCCAGGAAAATGAGGAAGCAGCAGAAGAAGAGCCTGCAACTGAAGAAACGGAGGAAACCGTAGGTGATTCAACAGGTATTGAAGCCACTCTACTTCCTGATACAACTCCACCGGTAATAACCATTATTGGAGGAAGTCCGGTAATGGTGGAACCTGGTTCTGCATACGTGGATGCCGGTGCAACTGCAACTGATGATGTTGACGGCGATCTTACCGGTTGTATAGAAGTCATAAGCACAGTTGATACCGCTGTTCCAGGCTCTTATAAAGTGACTTATAATGTTGGTGATGCTGCTGGAAATGCTGCAGCTGAAGTTATAAGAATCGTAAATGTAGCCGGCAAACCTACAGTCGCTACCGATAAAGATGATTATTCACCTGGAGAGATAGTGGTGGTTACAGGCAGCGGATGGCTGCCAGGTGAAACAGTAAAATTAGATTTTGCTATATTACCTTTGCAGCTGACTTTAACTTATTATGCGACCGCTGATGGTGAAGGTAATATTTACAATAATGAATATATGATTTTTGAGCATCATTTGGGCCAGACAGTTATACTAACTGCAACCGGTCAGATAACCGGCTTAAGCGCTATGGCTGTATTTACCGATAGTCCAAAGATCGGTTCGGTTACGGTGGGGACTCAATCACCAATTGCAGTTTATCCTACCGCTAATGCTACTTTTACTATTACAATAACCCGTGGAGCTGGCACCGGAGCATTTACAGCAAATTTATCTATAACAACTGCTCTGCCTTCCGGATGTACCGCCAGTTTTAGTCCTTCTGCAGTTTCGTTTTTGGCAACAGATAATACTAAAACTTCAACCCTTACCATCAGAACAACCAGTGGAAGTACACCAATAGGGATTTCGTCCTTTACTGTAAAAACTGAAGTCTCCGGTACCCCGGCTGATTTTGCAACAGGCAGTAGAACATTAACTGTTGGAGGGGTGGGTTCAGCTATAATGGGAGCCCAATCTCCAACCCCGGTTTATGCTTCTGGAAGTGCCACCTATGCTATTACCATAAATCGCAGCGGCGGCACCGGACCATTTTCGGTAAATTTGTCTATAATAAATTCTCTACCTTCCGGATGCACCTATAGCTTCAGTCCTTCTACGGTTTCATTTTCATCCGGAGATGCTTCTAAAACTTCGACTCTTACTGTCAGTACCTCCAGTTCCACACCGGCAGTGAGTACATCCGTTGTTATGAGAGCTGTAAATTCAAGTAATCCTAATGATTATAAAATGTATGGTTCAAGATTAGTTATAGTAAGAGATACGACAGTTCCTACAGTTACTCTTACGGCATACTCACCGGATCCGACAACTGATAATACTCCTACCTACAGTGGTTCGGCAGCAGATACATATACGAACATTGTGGATATAGAATATCGTGTAGATAGCGGTACATGGACTAATGTAGATGCATTCACACCGGCTAAAAATGTCAGCTTTACCTTTACCACCCCTGCTTTGACAGATGGTTTGCATACAATAGATGCCAGAGCTTATGATGCTGCAGGTAACCTGTCGGCAGTAGCTTCAGATACCCTGACTGTCGGTACGCCTCCTGCTATTACGGGCCAGCCTTCAAGTGCCATAAAAATTATTGGCGAGTCGGTTACATTTTCTGTAACGGCAAGTGGGACCGCCCCACTTAATTACCAGTGGCGTAAAAATGGTGCTAATATTTCCGGTGCTATAAGTTCCAGCTATATAATTTCGTCAGTTGTTTTAGGCGATGCCGGTTCGTATGATGTAATTGTAAGCAACGCATATGGTTCCGCAACTTCGAATACGGCTACACTAACTGTTAATAGCCCACAGATTGGCTCGGTTACAGTAGGAAATCAGTCTCTATATACAGTTTATCCTCCTGCTAGTGCTACTTTTACTATTACAATAACCCGTGGAGCTGGTACTGGAGCATTTACAGCAAATTTATCTATGTTAACCGCTCTGCCTTCCGGGTGCACCGCCAGTTTTACTCCTTCTGCGGTTTCGTTTTTGGCAACAGACAATACTAAAACTTCAACCCTTACC
>CAZYQD010000083.1:0-1714 GCA_964649405.1 uncultured Actinomycetota bacterium | reverse complement strand
TGTCAGCTTTACTTTTACAACTTCTACTTTATCGGATGGGACACATACAATATATGCCAGAGCTTATGATGCGGCAGGTAACGTATCATCAACAGCTTCGGATACCCTGACTGTTGGTACACCTCCTGCTATTACGGGCCAGCCTTTAAGTGCCAATAAAATTGTTGGCGAATCAGTTACATTTTCTGTAACGGCAAGTGGGACTGTCCCGCTTAGTTATCAGTGGCGTAAAGATGGTACTAATATTTCCGGTGCTACAAATTCCAGTTATACAATTCCATCAGTTGTTTTAGGCGATGCCGGTTCGTACGATGTAGTTGTCAGCAACGCATATGGTTCTGCAACTTCGAATACGGCTACACTGACTGTTAATCCTATAACTACCAGCCTCTCGGTTACACCAGTTAGCGGTACTTACGGAGGATCAGTGGACCTTTCTGCAACCCTTAGCCCGGCAGTTGACGGCGAGACCATAAGCTTTACTTTAAATGGCGCAAGCGCTGGAAGCGCAACTACAGATGCAAGCGGAGTTGCAACCCTTTCCGGCGTAAGCCTTTTAGGCATAGATGCAGGCTCGTATCCCGCTGGTGTTAGTACAAGTTTTGCAGGGGACGCAAATTACATTGCCAGCAGCGATTCAGATTCTCTGACTGTTAATCCTGCACCCTTAACCATAACTGCAGATAACGCCTCAAAAGTATATGGCGATCCTAATCCGGCATTTAGCGTAACCTACTCAGGATTTACAGCAGGTGACGATGAATCTGACCTTCTGGGTACACTGGGAATTACAACATCTGCCACAGAAGTCAGTCCTGTAGGAACCTATCCCATAACACCGTCCGGGCATAGCTCAACCAACTACAGCATAACTTTTGTAGATGGGACATTAACTATTAATTCCGCACCTTTAACCGTTACTGCAGGTGGTGCTTCAAAAGTATACGGCAGTTCTAACCCGCCATTTAGCGTAACATACTCCGGTTTTAAAGCAGGTGATAATAAATCTGACTTAAATGGATCTTTAAGAATTAAAACTACAGCAGAAGACACAAGCCCTGTAGGAACTTATCCAATAACACCATCAAGGCTTTCATCGGATAATTACAATATTACATTTGTAGATGGGACACTTACTGTTACTGCTGCAGCTACGACTATAGCTGCTACTAATGATCCTGATGGAAAGCTTGACGAAAATATTGTTGCAGATAGCGGAGAAACATCGGACATAGATGTTAAAGGAAATTCTGCTAAAGAGTCTGGTGGCTCTACTGTTACAATTAATTACGGAACACTGGATAAAACAACTGCTCTGACACCGGACGATGAAGCAGAACCCACTATTACAGTAGCTGGAATAAGCAGTTCCGGGGCTATTGAAGTATCTGAATTTACCAGACTCAGTCCTATAATTCTAATATCAGGATTTTGTATTGTAGCTATTGGTTTGATAGTACTTTTTATACATTTGTCAAGAAGGATGAAACCCAGAGAGTTGGTAATGTTCTGGCTCAAGATGATGCGATAGAAAGCTAAAATCAGTAAGCACCAAAATAAAATAATTCCAACTATTACAACAGATATATAATCTAAGCCTTTTAACCCAAAATCCATTCTATTTGATTTAACTATTTTTAGTATAAAATATAGCCAATTTTCCCATGTACCTTATGGAAATTATTCTATGATAACCAATTATAAACATTGCTTT
>CAZYQD010000082.1:0-4473 GCA_964649405.1 uncultured Actinomycetota bacterium | reverse complement strand
GAATTGGATACCGCTTTTCTGATACAGTCCTCTATGCTTTTTTCTTCAAGGACAGTTGTATATGCATATCCTATCGACCTGTCCTTAAAAATTCTGATGCCTATTCCAATAGAATCAGAAAACGACAGAGTTTCCACTTTGCCTTTGAAGATCTCTATTTCATTTTCTACGGAACTTGCCGCAAAAATCTCGAACTCGTCCACTTTATGTTTATTTATCTTTAAGGCGGCATCTTTGCAAATACCGATTAACTGGCTGCCTCTGATTTTATACGTTTTTTTATCCTGTATTTTTTTATTATCCTGCATATTAGTCCTTTAAGCCTCCAACGGTGATTTTTTCAACTTTTATAGTCGGCTGGCCCACTTCGTTTGAAACCAGCTGGTCATTCTTCCCGCAGAATCCGGGGGCAAAATCCAGATTGTTTCCCACAGCCTCGATCCTTTTTAAAATCTCCGGACCGTTTCCTATTATGGTGGTGTCCTTTATAGGAAAACTTATTTTGCCATTCTCTATAAGGTAACCTTCACTTATCCCGAATACAAAATCTCCCGTTGCAGGATCGACCTGTCCGCCGGCAAATTCCTTTGCATATATGCCTTTACTTACGGATCTTATGATGGAATCGGGATCTTCATTGCCGCTGTCGATAAAGGTATTGCTCATTCTTGGAAAAGGAACATCCCTGAAAGATTGTCTTCTTCCATTCCCGGTCTGCTTTGTGCCTAATTTTTTTGATGTTCGAAGGTCGTAAATATAATTTTGTAAAATCCCGTCTTTTATGAGAACGGTTCGATTGGAAGGGAAACCTTCCCCGTCGAATTTATAGGAACCCCAGCGGTATTTCAGTGTGGAGTCATCGATAGCGGTCACTATCTCACTTGCAATCTTCTTTCCCACCTTATCCTTGAAAACTGTGGCATTTTTAAGCACCGCATCTGCTTCAAGCCCGTGACCGCATGCTTCATGAAAAATAACGCCGCCGAAGGCCGGCCCTATCACTACCGGAAACTCGCCCGCAGGGGCACCCACTGCATCCAGCATATTGACCGCGATCTTTGAAGCTTCCAGGGCAAGGTCCACCGGATTTTTAAGATCAAATGCTTCATAGCCACTCGATCTTGCAAGTGATTTATAGCCAGTCCTTATATCCTTTCCCCTTCTGGCTACCACATTTACTGCCAGAAAAACCTTTACTATCTTCTCGGATGAAAAGGAACCATAAGAGTTTGCAATATAAGTTTCTTCTTCGGTATCTGAAAGAGTGGATGTGACCTGAATTATGGCAGGGTTAAAATCCCTGGCACTTTTATCGATAAGTTCAAGAGTGTCTTTCTTTGTATCTGATTGAACACTGTCCGGAAATTTTTTTACAACAGTTTCATAAGGACTTTTGGTTTCGGTAAGATCAAGGACTTTAAGGGAACCGGCCCCATTTATTGCAGAACTCAGTATCTTTGCCGCATTGAGTAATTTGCTTTCTTCAAGCGAATCCACGTAAGCATAAAAAGTGCTGTCGCCGACCCATAATCTCAGTCCGCAGCCCAGTTCATAACCGCTGCTGGAATTTTCGATTTTACTGTCTTCCAGCCGTATATTATTAAAAGCTCTTTTTTGAATGAAGATTTCCGAAAAATCGGCGCCGTTTCCCAGTAATATATTTAAAATCTGTTTGGTAAGTCGATTCTCAATCAATATAATCCGGTTCCCTGTCTATGAGAGGTCCTTCTTAACTTTCTTTGCAGTATCTTTTCCCTTTTCGATCACTTTGCCTATCTTTTTTTTGGCTACTCCGGCTTTGGAACCAACAGCCCTGGAAATATCAACGATTTTTTCTTTACTTTTTTCGACGAATTCTTCCCCCTTGCTTTTCATTTCAGCAAGTTTTACTTTGCCCATATCAACATATTCTCTGGTTTTACCCATAACTGTGTCGAAACCTTCTCTACTTTTTTCTATCAGCTCCTCACTTTTTTCCTTTAACTGCTGTCTGGTTTCTTTCCCTGATTTAGGAGCAAGTAATATTCCCGCAATAAAACCTGCACATAGTCCTACCATAAGAGCGGTAAACATTCCCAGCGCACTACTTTTTCCATTGCTTCTTTCGTTTTCCATATTCATTCTTTTTCCTCCTCGTTTTTATCTTCAGCAGGAGCTTTTGATTTCGAAAGACCGCTAATTAGCCCAGCTGAAGCGCTTATTATTTTAATTATCGGACTTGTTATCAGTATCCTTGCAAGTCTTATGACCTTTTCCAGCTGCTCGACTATCGAACCGATGCTCTGGGTAAGATCCGCTATCGAGCTGATCTCAGTATTAAGACCACCCACTGCATCATTTAATTTCTCCGCAGCAGGAATCAGGCTTTCATTTAGTTTACCTGCCAGGAATCTAACTCTGTTTATCAATTTGAATAAAGGGACAGCTATAATTATTCCTACAATCGCAAAAGCAGAAATCAATATTATCGCAACAATGCCAACTATCTCTAATGATGTCATAATAACCCCTTGCGCTTTTTATAAAAATAGACAATTAACATTATATATATTTTGTTTCTTTTATTCAAAAAATAAAAGTTTTAATCTATAATAAGCTATCAATAAATCACCGGAAAATACTTAATAAAAAAGCGAGGAAAAAAATATGAGATTTAAAACACCTGCCATCAGAATGCTAATAATAGGCGTGATATCTATATTTATGATTATTACACTTTTCGCCTGCACTCCACTGGAAACTAAAAAAATAGATGTGGATGTAGACGAAGGCGAAGCCCAGGCATTGGAAGAATCAGAAGAAGAAATTGTGACAGTTGACTATGAGAATGCTGAGTTCGGAGCAGAAGTAGTAGGTTACATCCCATCTTTTTTATGTACGGATAATGATAATTATGTGAAAATCGAAATTACGAATACTTCTGATTTTACATGGCAGAATAATGGAAATAATCCGGTAAGAGTAGGTTATCATTACTATGGCCAGGATGTGGATTATTCGGAGTATGATAATAACTCGAGGACCGTTTTTCCCAATGATGTGGAACCCGGTGAAAGCGTAACCGTAGAGGTACTTATAAACGATATAACCAATAAGGGCATATATGTGGTCCAGATCGACCTCGTTCTGGAAGGGTATTTCTGGTTTTCTGCAAAAGAGATCCCGGTTCTACAGAACAACGTATATTTTAGCTCCTGCGGGGACGGATCCGAGTCTTAAACCTTGAATTTTTCTCCAACTATTTTTTCATAGGCAGAGATATATGTATTGGATGTCTTTTTTACAACATCCGGGGGCAGAGGCGGGGGAACAGATTTTCTATCCCAATCGGTACCAAGCAGGTAATCCCTGACATACTGCTTATCGAAACTCTTCTGGTCCCTGCCGGGCAAATAATCATCGAGCGGCCAGAATCTGGATGAATCCGGGGTCAGAACCTCGTCGGCCAGTATTATATTATCGTCACCGGTTACGCCAAACTCGAACTTTGTATCAGCAATTATTATCCCCTGCCTTAAGGCATATTCGGAAGCCTTGAGGTATAGTTCTATACTTTTCTCTTTTAAAAAATCTATTGTCCCTGCGCCGAATATTTTTTTTGCCTTGTTGATTGTTATGGCCATATCATGACCCGATACTTCTTTGGTTGTGGGAGTAAATATGGCTTCCGGCAGCCGGTCGCATTTTAAAAGATTGGGAGGCAATTTTAATTCTCCTATCATACCGGTCTTCTTATATTCCTCCCAGCCGGAACCGGTTATATATCCGCGGACAACACATTCTACCGGATAGATTTTTACTTTCTTCACTATGACCGATCTACCCGCCAGGATGTGCCTATATCTTTTTAAAAATTTTGGAAATTTTTCTATATCGGACTCGACCAGATGATTATCTATTATGCCTTTCAAATAATTAAACCAGAAAATAGAAATCTTATTTAGAATTATACCCTTCATAGGAATAAGAGTGGGCAGTATAAAGTCAAAAGCAGAAATCCTATCCGTGGTCACTATCAAGATTTCACCGTCAAAGCCAAACATTTCTCTGACCTTGCCGCTTCTTAGTTTCTCTAAATCTTTAATCTCTATATCCCCTACCGGTTTCATAAATCACACCTTTTACTTACTTTTTTTATTAATTGACTCCTGCACCTTTCAATGCATGTGAGCATATACAATCTCTTTTTCCGGGAACTTTTGTAATTGCCTTAAAAAGCAGGTTCCTTAATTTTTCATTGTTCTCTTTAAATACTTTCACAACCTGGTCTATGGTTACCGGTTTAATCTCCGGACGGCTTTCCAGCCCAACATCATAATCGGTGATGAGAGAAATATTCACGTAACATATTTCCTGCTCCCTTGCCAGACATACTTCCGGATACTGGGTCATTGTTACAACTTCCCAGCCCATCTTCGAATACCATCTGCTCTCGGATCTGGTACTGAACCTGGGACCCTGGATAGTAACAGC
>CAZYQD010000081.1:2493-4476 GCA_964649405.1 uncultured Actinomycetota bacterium | reverse complement strand
TTTCCCTGTTACAATTGATACAGAATAATACTATTTTTTCTTCTTTGTCTTTCATCTCCTTCTTTCTTGTGCCATTTTTCAATTATGCCGGATTCCATTGTGATCCCCAGCTTAGGCATAATGACTTCATACATCTCTCGGTCCTCCGTCGAAATAAAAATCTGTTTTTATCGATTATTTGCTTATGATAACATACTGAAATCCAATTAAACACATAGACTTTATCCTAATAAATCTAAAATCCCTTTTTCGATCCTTGCCACACCGGGAATCATCTCCTCTTCAAGTACCAGACTATAAGGAACCGGGCAATTTCTTCCTGCGACTCTTTTTATTGGGGCATCCAGCAAGTCAAATCCTTTTTCGGAAACCTGGGCTACAACCTCACCCATAAATCCACCAAAAACCGGCGCCTCTTCCACACATAAGAGTTTACCTGTTTTTTGAATCGAACTTAGTATAATATCTATATCAAGAGGTCTCAGTGTTCGTATGTCTATTACTTCGCATTCGATGCCCTTCTCTAGTGAAAGTTTTTCGGCAGCTTCCAGAGATTTTTGAACCATATAAGATGTAGCGACTATGCTGATATCACTGCCCTCCTTTTTGATATCCCCCTTCCCCAGTGGAATTTCATACATTTCTTCCGGAACATTCTGAACATTTTTTTTATTCTTATATAGAAGCTTGTGTTCTATAAAAATTACCGGATTATCGTCATTTATTGAAGATATCAAAAGACCTTTTGCATCGTATGGACAGGAGGGCATAACCACCTTTAGCCCGGGAATGTGCGCAACAATGGCTTCAAGACTCTGGGAATGCTGGGCCGCCGCACCGGTTCCGCCGCCGCCAGCAGTCCTTACCACCATTGGTACCCTAGCTTTTCCCCCAAACATATAACTTATTTTGGCTGCTTGATTGGCGATCTGATCCATGGCTATAGTTATGAAATCAGAAAACATTATCTCGGCTATTGGCCTCATTCCCGTTATTGCACTTCCGATTGCGACACCTATTATGGCTTCTTCGGAAATGGGAGTATTTCTTATCCTTTCCCTGCCAAATTCCTCCAGCATTCCGACAGTCACACCAAAGGCGCCTCCATATTCCGCTATGTCTTCCCCAATCAGGTATACACTGCTGTCTGATCTCATCTTTTGCTGCATTGCTTCCCTTATTGCTTCAAGATATGTTAATTCTCTGATTCTTTTATTATTTTTAGGCATATACATCATCCTCCACTTCTGAAGGGTCGGGGAATGGACTATCTTTAGCAAATTCCGATGCTTCCTGTAATTTTTTTATCACTTCTTTTTCCAGATCCCTGTCGTCTTTTTCAGTCAATATTTTCCCATCGATCAGGATATCTCTGTATCTTTTTATAGGATCTTTTTCTACCCATTCCTTTATTTCTTCTCTTGTTCTATAAACCTGAGCATCGCTCTTGGAATGGCCGCTCCATCTGTAAGTCAGACTTTCGATCAATACCGGTCCTTTTCCGGCTCTGCACTTTCCGGCAAAATATGAGACAGTATTGAATACCTCGACCAGATCATTTCCATCAATAGTCAATCCTTCTATACCATAGGCACTTTTTCTGTCAGATATTTTTTCTATATTGAATGCCTCCTTGATCGATGTCGACATTCCGTAGACATTATTTTCGCAGAGATAGATCACCGGGAGATCCCAAATGGAAGCCATATTGATCGAGCTGTGAAATATGCCCTGATTGGCTGCTCCGTCTCCAAAAAAACATACCACTATTTTACCGTTTTTTTTCATCTTACAGGTCAGCGCCGCACCTGTAGCAATACCTATACTTCCTCCCACCACTCCATTTGCACCAAGGTTTCCTGATTTTACATCTGCTATATGCATCGATCCGCCTTTACCCTTGCTGTAACCTGTTTTTTTTCCCAGCAGTTCCGCCATCATTATGTTCAGGTCAGCACCTTTCGCAATACAATGGCCATGACC
>CAZYQD010000081.1:0-2393 GCA_964649405.1 uncultured Actinomycetota bacterium | reverse complement strand
GAATCCGGTCCGATATCACTCAAACCCACCATGGCAGTATCGATTGTTTCCGTTAATTTTATTACCTGGCTTATATTGCTGTCCTTTTCAACTACTTCTCTTATTTCTTTTGTATCAAGGACAGCAGGAGAATGAATCATATAGCTTACACCACCAAGTCTGTCTGCAATATTTCTGGCAACGGAGTTTGTATGGACTCCTGTCCCCGTCTTACCCAGACCTCCGATTATCGGTATTACTTTTATACCGGATTTGCCGCTTACATCAATATAATCCGATATTCCTTTAAGTGAATTTCCCCATCCGATTCCAAGAGAACTGCCGTTTTCGAGTATTCTTTCCAAAAGATCATTAAGTGGGCCGGCCATTGCTTTCAGCGTTTCTTCCATATTTTCATAAGTTGGAACTACAATGCATTCCTTTATATTAAATTTTTTTTCGATTGAATTTTCCAGATTAGAGTAATCGCCTTTCCGGAGATTTACTTTTATTTCTACGATTTTTTCTTTTCTTGCCTTATCCAGGTATCTCGAAACTTTTGTCCTTGAAATATTCAATCTTTCAGCAATCTTCTGCTGCGTTTGATTTTCTATATAATAAAGTCCTGCAATCCTTGTCAGTATTCTTTTTTTCTCAATGCTTTCCATTATATGATCCTGTAAAAATATGTGCACAATTGTGCATTAACTGCTCATTTGTGTAAATTATATATTAAAGAAAAGTAATTTTCAACAACTCGCTATGACAATCAAACAGTTTCCTTCATTTTATTTAAAATGTTAGTATAATATAACAACATCAAAAACTATAAATATTCACATTATGTCAACCACCTATAAAGTAATTAATTTTATAATAGAATTAGGACCGGTTTTTCTGTTTCCTGTAATTTTATTTATAATAAGCATTATCATCACAAGAAATCCTTTAAGGAATTTAAAAAACTTCGCTTTTATACTGACCGGGATGATCGGCGTTTCAGTAATGATCACTCTTTTTGTAAATTTTTTTGCACCTGTTATAAACACGATACTGATTAATTCTTCAAAAAATTTCGAGGTCATCGATGCAGGATGGATAGTCTCCAAAGCAGTCCTCTTGAACTCTCCCGTTATCCTTCAAATAATCATAGCTGTATTTATCCTAAATTTGATTATGCTTTTTTTAAGGTTTACCAGGACCATAAATATAGATTTTTGGAATTACTGGAGTTTCCTGCTGGTTGGTTCGATTGTCTTTTCAATTACCGAAATAAAATGGATAGGAGTACTCGTGGCAATGATAGTGGCTGCAATAACTTTTGTGCTGTCAGACATATATGCACCGCATATCGAAAGCTATTTTGGCATCAAAGGTATATCCAATCCGCAGGCACATATTATTTGCTGGGCTCCCTTTTCACAGCTCGTCAATACAATATTCGACCGTATTCCCTTTATAAGAAAGATACACATCTTCTACGAAGAAATCCACTACAAGCTCGGAGTCTTTTCGGAACCTTTAGTAATGGGTTTTATTATAGGAACTGTAATAGGAGCTATTACCCGTTATAGTAATTTTCTAGTGAATCCATGGCCCAATCTTCTTTATTCTTTCTCAAATGGTCTGGTGCTTTCTACCATCATGGTACTTCTACCAAGAGCGGTCAACCTGCTCCTCAGAGGTCTCATCCCCACTATAAATGATATAAAAAGTTTTATATCACGGAAGATCACGAAAAGAGAACTGTATGTCAGTATGGATTCGGCAGTGTTAGTGGGACAACCTTCTATAATCTTCTTATCGATTTTTATAATTCCGCTGACAGTTTATATTTCGACTATTCTTCCGGGTAATAATGTACTTCCAAATGCCGATCTTATAATAATCCCATTTATACTGATCTGGGTCATAGCCCCATCCAGGGGGGATATGTTCAGAAGCTTTATATCTGCGGTAATCATAATTCCAATAATTCTCTGGATAACGAGTAATATGGGATATTTATTTACGAACCTATTCTTGAAATACGATCTGGGATTAGTAGAAGGGTATAATAGGATTTCGAGTATTGGAGGCAGTTCCAATGTTTTCTTCTGGATACTGCTAAAGACTTTAGAACCGATATTTAATTTATTCTTATAAAATTGCGGCTGTTACTTTCTTCTTGTTATCCTGTGGATATATTCTGTATATAAATTCTTATGTATAGTGGATTTTTCCCTGAAATTATAAATTCCATTTCTTTCCAGGACCAATTTTATTTTCGTATCATTATGCATAATGATATCTCTTACGTTTAGAATACTGGTCCTGCTTATCCATAAATCCGATTCCTGGGAAATATAAGGAAAAAAAGAATAAGCTTTTATGATTTCCTCCCATGGGATCTCGATCCCATCAACAAGATCTGC
>CAZYQD010000080.1:0-4531 GCA_964649405.1 uncultured Actinomycetota bacterium | reverse complement strand
GCTTTTAAACGGAGAGATAAAAGAAGGGGATAAAGTAACGGTGGATGTAACCGGTCCGGAAGGAAGACTGCTGGATATCAAGGTCAAGAAATAATAAAGCATTATCTATATTTATAATTAAAGAAGTTATCGGTTTAAGAATTTAGTTTCTTTGGATTTTCATCAAAGTCATCTATGAAATTTGCTTCGGAAGGCCTGTCATCTTCTGTACCAAGCAAATCATCGGCTTCGCCAGCAAGTTCCAGAAACTCTTTTTCCAGCGCCTTATTGATATTATTGATGATTTTTTTATAATTTCCCGGATTGGTAAAGTCCTTGAGTTCCTCTAATATATTTTCGGCAATAGGGTTGACCGGTTCCCCGATAAATATATTTATCTTCCTGTATGCATTGATTACAAGCGAGATTATCCCTCTGGTTATTCTGTTATTCCATACCCATTTTTTGCTTTCAGGACCCCTGTTGGTGTTATGCATATAAACAGGAATTATAGGAAGGTTAGTTTTATAGCTGAGGTAAGCGGCACCCTTCCTGAATTCTTTGAAACCATTCTTCTTATTGAGTATACCTTCCGGGAATATGCCCAGAAATACATTTTTGTTTTTTGATATTTTGAAAAGTTCCTTAAAACTTTTAGTATTTTTAGAGGACTCGTCTTTATTGAATACCGGAATGCAATGTGCAAATTTTCTCATAAAAAAACTGGAGAGCCAGTTACCGAAATTTTCACTTTCTGCAACAAAACATACCTTTCTTTTAATTGCTGCAAGCAGTATTATGGGGTCGGCATCGGCTGTATGATTTATTGCAAGTATTACTGATTTGTTCCTGGGCAGTCGTTTTGCATTAAAGACACGGGTCCTTGTGAAGAGTTTATAAAAATTAATAAAAAGTACCACTGGGATACCATAAAAAAAATCAGATATTTTTTTCATTAGATTTCTAAACATTTTTTTCTTCCTCGGGTATCAAAAACGATTATTGCCAGTCACTGCCAGTGATTATAATTACAAATGTTTCCCCGCAGTATGAATTATAAAGGTTAACCCTAAAAAATTCTACCAGAGGACTTTTTACTGGCTGATATCCAGGAAGGTATTTTTGATATGCTGGTAATGTGTCCCTTTCCAGTAATATTTATCGCACTTCTTACAATAAAGGAAGCTTTGCTGCGTTTTGTAAACATATGGAGGTATTTTATTTTTGATCTCTTCCTTCTCTACTCCTATAAGTTTACGGTTGCATTCGACACATCTTATAAGGTTGGGTTCCAGAGAAATTTTGAGATCGGATTTGATTTGTTCCAATTGATTTTTAAGTTTTTCATCTTTAATGTGCAGGCTTTTTATGGTTCCATTCTTGAATTCTTTCCTCGCAAGCATCAAAGAATCTCTGGTCAGAACTATCCTGTCTGTTTCTCTGGCTATTTTTATTATTTCGTCATCGGTTGCGGTGTTTATATATAGAACATCGTGGCCTGCCATACGCAGATATTTAGCAAGTTTTCCTACCATTATGTCGGCTATAAATCTCATGTATCAGTTAATGGTTATCTCCTCTATTTGTTATTTTATCATATTTTCAGAATGTAATGTTAATCATCGGGGCCTAAAAGCGATCCAGGGAATACCAATATATTGTTATTGGATTTTTGTTGATAGATGTTTTTAATTTAAGTAATATATAATACTGATAAGGGATTCCTAAAGTTGATATTATTTTTAAGGCACCAATAGATCACAGGTAGTTAAAACTAGAAGAAAGAAGGCCAGTATGTTTAGATCTTCGATAAAATTATTTAAAGTCTTTGGGATAGAGATAAGGCTGGACTACAGCTGGTTTATCATATTTGCATTGTTTGCTTATTATTTTGGTTTTATTTATTTCCCTTCAATTTTTCCAGGATTAAATACAGGTCTTCTGGCATTGATTACTATTATTACCGTAATTTTTGTTTTTATTTCTTTATTAATACATGAAATGAGTCATTCCCTTGTTGCCAGAAGAAGGGGTACAAATGTGGAAAGAATAACCCTTTATCTTTTCGGAGGGATGTCCCAGATAGAGAAGGAACCTGAAACTCCGTTTAGTGAATTTATTATGGCCATTGCCGGTCCTGCAGCAAGCTTTGTGATTGCGGGAATATTTTGGGCCATATGGTTCTTTTCCAGAAATGTCGCTCTTATAAGCGAACCGGTCAGATATCTGGCTATTATAAATGTAGTGCTGGGAATTTTTAATATGCTTCCGGGTTATCCTCTGGATGGAGGCAGGGTATTGCGATCTATCCTGTGGAAGACGACCGGAAATCTCCAGCGTGCAACCTTTATAGCTTCTACAGTTGGGAGAACAATAGGATTTCTAATTATAGCTGCAGGTATATTCTTTATATTTATCGGCAATTTTTTAAATGGGTTATGGTTTGCCTTTATAGGATGGTTTTTACAATCTTCTGCTCAAATGGGTTATCGCCAGCTTATTTTTGAGTCGTCTATAAAGGGGATAAAGGTAAAAGATGTGATGAATGAAAATATTGTGGATGTTACAAAAAATACGACAATACAGAATTTAGTAGACGAGTATTTTATGAAGTATAGATTTGGAAGATTTCCTGTTATAGAAAACGAGAAAACAAAGAAACTGGTTGGCGTCATTTCTTTGCATGAGGTCAAAGGTATTCCGAAAGAAGAATGGACGGAAGTGAAGGTGGGAGACATAGTTAACCGAATAACGGAAAATTCTAAAGTCGATGCAAAAATGGAAATATCCGACGCCATTAAAAAGATGGGGAAAAACGATCTGGGTTACCTGGTAGTCATGTCCGGCGATAAACTCAAGGGAATAATCACAAAAAGCGATGTGATGCGTTTTATAAAGATCCGTTCGGAGTTCCACTAATCTTTTAATATTGGATTTTAGAGACGATTAATCAAAATCAGCTTATTTTTATATTATTGGTGATTATTATAAGGTATTGGTGCATTTTTTATTAATAAAATGAGGAGCAGGATCTCGTGGAAGTAAAATATAGACTTTTTAAAGACAATAAAAAAGAAATAAAAGAAAATTTGAAAGATTTGAAAGTCATATATTCGGATCTTGATGGGACTTTATTAAATGACAGAGGGTGCATCATCAAGGATTATAAAAGTGATTATTATTTCGATGCAATCAGGTTTCTACCACTGGCTGCAGAAAAAAACTGGGATATTGTCCTGGCTTCCGGCAGAAATAAATTCCAGTTGAGATACAATGCACAGATGATCGGACTTAAAAATTATATTGCAGAACTTGGCGCCGAATTAGTCTATGATCTCGGGGAAAAAGTTTATGTTACCTTTGACAGCCAGAAAGAAAAGTATGACCTGACATACGGGGGAAAAGATTTAATAAGGATTATCGAATTATTCAAGAAAAATTTTCCGGGTAAAATAGAAAGTAGAATGGATTGGAGCAGGCACAGATCCTATAATGTATTATTTTTCGGAGAAATAAATCTTGATGAAGCTAACAGGCTTCTTGAAAATGAAGGATATAAAGGGCTGGTTATGGCGGACAATGGGATTTTATCATTGGTGGAACTGGAACTTAACATAGAAAAACTTCATGGTTACAATCTGATGCCTTTTGGAGTCAATAAGGCAAGTGGTATAAAATTGGATAAAAAGATCAGAAATTTCGATACTCATAATTGTATAGCGCTGGGTGATTCTCTGGAAGACTTAAAAATGGCAGATGAGGTTGAATACTTTTTTTTAATGCAAAATGCGCTTGGAAATAAGGAAGTCATGCTGAATGAGCTTCGCAAACACAATAATGTCTTTATTACAAGCGATGTTATGAATAGGGGCTGGGCGGAGGTCATAGGATATCTGGTGGACTGAATAATTGCTTATCAGCTTCGTTTTTTTATTTTTTTTGAAGCCATAATGTTCAATATAGATTTCAAATAGTCTATAATAAAGATATATATAAATTAATCGATAAAAGGATATCGACGATGAGCGAGAAAGGCGATTCGAATTTCAAAAATAATAGGCAATATAGATCCACCGGGAAGAATTTGCTGGAAATGTTGATAGTTATTTCAGTTTCGGTTTTTTCGGGATTTGTATTAGGATTGCTGTTTGCTCCAAGGTCAGGACTGAAGACCAGAAAAATAATAAATGAAAAATTAAGAGATGCAGTAGACAGAGGAAAATTTACCTTTGCCGAAGCAAAGGTTATGGGCGGGGAATTATTGGAAAAAAGCAAGGATAAGGTTGGTAAAGTATCTTCTATAATAAAGGGTATAAATAAGTCGGATACTGATTGATAATTTGTCGAAAGTGCCCTTCTTTTGTTTGTTGACAACGTTTTTTTACTATAGTAGACTTTACGCTTGCTAATTTAATTGAACGGCTGATGGCCGTATATTATTTTTTAAGCTGTTAAAAATCATTATTATATTGAATTAGCACGGGCCGTTAGCTCAGAAGGTAGAGCACCGGACTTTTAATCCGGGTGTCGAAGGTTCGATCCCTTCACGGCT
>CAZYQD010000079.1:0-4641 GCA_964649405.1 uncultured Actinomycetota bacterium | reverse complement strand
TTTCTGGCAATAAGAATATCAACAAGACCTGCCGATAAAGATCATACTTACGGACATGGAAAATATGAGAATCTCTCTGCTTTTTTGGAAACCAGCATAATTTCCGCTTTGTGCTTTTTTATTATATATAAATCAATCCAGAGGATAATCTATAGAGATTTTGCATTGAAATTGAACTGGTATGTGTTTTTGATCCTGGCAATATCGATAGTTTTAAATATAATAAGAGTCTTTTACATTGGAAGAGCTGCAAGAAAATATAATTCTTTTGCATTTAAGGCTGATTTTTTAAATTATTCCAGCGATATTATAAGCTCGATTGTAGTAATAATCGGACTACTGGTCGCAAATACAGGTTTTAAACTTGCTGATCCCATTGCTTCTATAATAGTTTCTGTGATTGTTTTGATTTTCTGTTTAAGACTCTTAATCAGTACGTTAAGAAATTTAATGGACTATATTCCAAAAGAGATCACTGATAAGGTTTCGAAGATATTAAGAGATATAAGTGAAATAAAATCTGTCAATAAAATGAAAATACATGAAGTTGGAAATATAAAGTTTATAAATCTGGAAATCTGTTTGAAAAGTAATTTGTATTTATCGCAGGTCGAAAAAATCAAGGAGAAAATAAAAAATAAAATAAGAAGCATTATCCCGGATTCGGAAATAATCATAGAAATAAGATCCCTGCCTTCAAAAGACAATATAGAGCAATACGTAAAAGAAATTATATTAAATCAGCAATATGTAAAAGATATTCATAATATTTTTATATATAATGTCGGTAACTTAACTGATATTTCCATCCATATAGAATTGAATAAATACTTAAAACTTGAAGAGACCGAAAAATTGACAAAGATTACCGAAGAAAAGATTAAAGAAAAGATAGAAAACATACGCAGTGTGTATATTCATATCGAAGATTCAAGGAGCAGCGAAAGCTGGACCGATATAACTGAAAAATCCGAAAAATTTATTTCCGATATTAAAGATGAGGTATCATTATATGTAAGTCCCGAAACGTGCCATAATTTTACCTTACTCGAGAAAGAAGGATCATACAATCTGGCGTTTCACTGCAGACTTAAGAAAGATCTCGATATTAAGAAGGCACATTCCATAGTTACGAAAATAGAAGATGATGTAAAGAAAAAATTCAAAAACATAAGCGAAATCGTAATTCACGTAGAACCAGAATAAAGACTGATGATTA
Organism: uncultured Actinomycetota bacterium; assembly: GCA_964649405.1. Lineage (GTDB taxonomy): Bacteria > Actinomycetota > Humimicrobiia > Humimicrobiales > Humimicrobiaceae > Hydromicrobium. The sequence goes on along the minus strand of CAZYQD010000079.1, from coordinate 3,422 downwards.
AAAATAACAAATATAAAATACTTACTCCAACAACCCTGGTAATATTTGGAGCAACAGGAGACCTGGTAAGGAGAAAGCTTACTGCAGCTCTTCTTAATCTATACTGCAATGGTTTTATGCCGGATATATTTCAGATCATAGGATTCTCAAGAAGGGATTATACTGATGAACAATATAGAAATTTTTTAATTAAAGAAGCTATAAAAGATATAGATATAAAATATTTAAAAGAGGATCTGACCGGTTTTCTAAATAAAATAATCTATCAAAAGGGCTTTTTTGGGGATATAAATGCTTATAAAAATATTAGACGTAAATTGAATGAGAATGGAAATGTACTGAATATGTGTGCCAATAAGCTTTATTACCTGGCGGTACCTCCAAATTTTTATCTGGAAATCTTAAATAACCTGTCTGATTCGGGATTGACATTGTCCTGCAGCGATGAAGCCGGATGGACCCGCATTCTGATAGAAAAACCATTCGGGAGAGATATTAATACTGCAATGAAACTCGATGACATACTGGCAAAATTATTTAAAGAAGAGCAAATTTACAGAATAGACCACTATCTCGCGAAAGATACCATCAGGAACATAATTTTTTTTAGATTTTCAAATGTAATTTTTGAACCATTATGGAATAGTAAATTCATTGAAAAAGTCGAGATAAAATTATTGGAGAAAGAAGATGTCGAAAACAGGGGTTCTTATTATGACAGTATTGGTGCATTGAGAGATGTGGGCCAGAATCATTTACTTCAAATGCTCGCACTCGTTACCATGGAATGTCCGGAGAGTCTATCGGCTGGTTCAATAAGAAAAAAACGTGCAGAAGTTTTTAATTCAATAATGCCAATAAATACGAAAAAATTGGTTAACCAATTTGTCATAAGGGGACAATATAAGGGCTACAGAAATATAAAAGGTGTCAGTCCGGATTCAAATACTGAGACATATTTTAAGATCAAATCGTTTTTGAAAAACAGCAGATGGGGAAATGTTCCTTTTTATCTGGAAAGTGGTAAAGCGCTAAAGGAGAGAAGAATAGAAATTGTTATATATTTCAGGAAGGCAAGTAAGCTTGTTTGTCCGGATTCTTACAAAAATCACTATTATCGGAATATATTCACCATAAAGATTTACCCCGAAGAGGGCATATTTATACGTTTCTGGGTTAAAAAACCGGGGTTGCTGCAGGATTTGGAGTACAGAGATTTTGTTTTTAATTATAATAGAGGAATGAAAATAAAAGCAGGAGAATATGAAAAAGTGCTGCTTGACTGTTTTAGCGGTGACCAGACATTATTTACAAGTACGGAAGAGATAAGATATACCTGGAGATTCATTACTCCCGTGCTTAATAACTGGGATGGTAACGAGCTTTATATATACAAAAAAGGAAGTGTTGGTCCCGAAGTATCGATTTAGTTTTAGTTTTAAAATATTAAAAAAATATGATTGGAGTAAAAATGACAGACAAAGATAAACTGGATAAATTATCAAAACTTATCAGATATTTTATATTGATATCGACCACAAAAGCCGGATCCGGACATCCATCTTCTTCACTCTCGGCAGTCGAACTGATGTCTGTATTATTTTTTGGAGGATTCTTTAGATATAGAATTAATAATATAAAGTATGCAAATAATGACCGGATCATTTTTTCAAAAGGGCATGCTTCGCCTTTGATGTATTCTCTATGGACAGCGGCAGGAGCTTTAAGTGAAGAAGAACTACTGACGCTAAGGAAGTTTGGAAGCAGATTGGAAGGACATCCCACATCTGGTTTTCCATATGCCGAAGCTTCTACCGGATCACTTGGCCAGGGGCTTTCAATAGGTCTGGGAATGGCCCTGAATGCCAAATATCTGGATAAGTTGCCTTATTATACATATGTCCTGCTCGGGGATAGTGAAATGACCGAGGGTTCACAATGGGAAGCTATTCAGATTGCAGTCCATTATAAATTGGATAATCTTATAGGTATCCTGGATGTCAACAGATTGGGACAAAGAGGTGAGACGATGTATGGCTGGGACACAAGCGCTTATAAGGATAGAATATCTTCATTTGGATGGGAAACTATTACAATTGATGGCCATAATACAGAAGAAGTTATAAATGCTTATAAATTTGCCTTAACTGTTAAAGACAGGCCCACAATGATAATAGCAAAAACAATAAAAGGCAAGGGTGTAAGTCAGCTGGAAGATATAAATGGATGGCATGGTAAGGCAATACCAAAAGAGCAGCTGGAAGCAGCTTTGAATGAATTGGGGAGTATTGATAAGAGTATAAGGGGGATTTTTGCTGAGCCGGAAGGAATCGTTATAAATGAAGAAAAAATAAAGCCGTATGATAAAATTCCTATGGCGAAAGATAAAATTTCAACAAGGAAAGCATATGGAAATGCACTGGTAAATATATTTTTAAAACATCCCGGAATAGTCGTTCTTGATGCTGAAGTCAGTAATTCGACATTTTCTGAAATATTTCAGGAATATTTTCCGCAAAGATTTTTTGAGATGTATATAGCCGAACAGAATATGATAGGTACCGCAATCGGATTATCTCTGAGAGGTAAAATTCCTTTTGTCTCGACATTTGCGGCATTTCTTTCAAGGGCGTTTGATCAGATAAGAATGAGTCAGTACTCCAATACAAATATAAAATTTATAGGTTCGCACTCGGGAGTATCGATTGGAGAAGATGGCTCATCACAGATGGGGCTGGAGGATATTGCCATGTTCAGAACCCTTATTAATAGTGTTGTATTATATCCATCGGATGGAATAAGTACCGAAAAATTGGTGGAAGAAGCTGCAGGTCATTTTGGAAATGTCTATATCAGAACTACCAGAATGGATACGCCAATCATCTATGATGAAAAAGATATTTTCAAAATTGGTGGGAGCAAAACAATAAAGCAGAGTGAAAATGACATAGTAACGGTCTGCGCAGCAGGAATAACATTACACGAAGCATTGAATGCTTACGAAGAGCTGAAGAAAGAAAATATAACAATAAGAGTGATCGATATTTATAGTATTAAGCCAGTAGATCAGGAGGCCATTATAAAAGCACAGGAGGAGACCAGGGCCATTTTAACTGTCGAGGACCATTATGCAGAGGGAGGCCTGGGGGAAGCTATAAAAAGTGTTGCATCAATAAAATGTCCGGTTTACAGTCTTGCAGTAAGGAAAATGCCAAGAAGCGGAAAACCGGTTGAATTATTGAACTACGAAGAAATATCCAGTACGGCGATTATAAATAAAGTAAAAGAACTAATCTCATAATTAAATATTTACCATAAAAATTATTTGTAATTTAATATAAGCTTATGATAATACATTATCTTAATTATTTTATAATACAAATTAATAAATATATATAATAATTCTATTTGTAATACTATAT
>CAZYQD010000078.1:0-4684 GCA_964649405.1 uncultured Actinomycetota bacterium | reverse complement strand
AATAAATTCTTGATGGAAGGATATTCGGAACATAGTATTGATGTAACGCAGCCCGTGCAATTTTGACCCTGGATACTGATAACGGATATGGGAGTACTTTTTTTTATATCCATATAGACTCCTTTAAAAATGATTTTTTATTTCTCTTTGATCCGGATGTATCTGATTGGCTATAAATTATTGTTTTAGAAACGGTTATTGTTTTTAAAAGGTGTATATTTTTCTTATGTCCGGATTCAAACATTAGCTTTAAGTATTTTATAAAAGATAATTGTCTTATTTTAAACAAAATAATACATATTTTCAATTGATTTAGCCGACAATATGGTGATATTTCAAGCTTTTATCTCGTGTTTTAAAAGAAAATATAATTTTTTTGATTTATTGATAGAATATGAATTGTAGAGCAGTGATTTTTGAAGAGAACATATCAATAATTTGTCTCTGCTTTTATGAAAGGTATTGTAGAAATATCGTGAGTTATAATGAACTCAAAAAGAGCCTTAGAAAAATATAAAATAATAGATCATCTTTCGGATATAGGCATAGAATTTTACGGAGACACGCCTGAGGAGCTGTTTGAAAATGCCGGAAAAGGAATGTTTTCTATTATATGCGACCTTAGAACCGTAAAACCTCTGGAAAAAAAAAGCATTAGGATAACAGGCAAGAACACGAATTTTGAGGATTTGCTAATATTATGGCTGGAAAGATTGATTTATCGCTATGAAGTCGATAATACTTTATTTTCGGAATTTAAAGTGGATAAGATCGACAGAGAGGATCATAACCTGATGCTGAATGCTCAAATTTTAGGAGAGAAAATAGATCATTATAAACATGAAATAAGAGTAAGCATAAAAGCACCGACCTATCACAAGCTTGAAATAACGAGAAATAGCAAAGGTCATAATTGGAAAGGTAGGGTTATCTTTGATATCTAACAGGAGGTATTTACTATAAACGATTTTAAGATTAAAAAAATAAGTGATTATAAGTGGGAGATAGAAAAAGATGAAAAGTACGGCATGAGGGTTCCGGGTATAATTTTTGCCGATAAGGAGTTATTAGATCATGCCGTGAATGAAAAAACCATAGAGCAGGTAATAAACGTTGCAACTCTTCCCGGAATACTGAAAGCCTCTTATGCTATGCCGGATATACATTACGGATACGGATTTCCTATTGGAGGAGTAGCTGCCTTTGATCTGGAAAGAGGAGTGATCTCACCGGGTGGTGTCGGTTTTGATATATCCTGTGGTGTCAGGACCATGCGTACAGGATTAGAAGTCCGGGACATAAAAGACAGGCTTGAAGATATAATGGGTATGCTGTCTTTCAATATACCCAAAGGCGTAGGAAGCAAAGGCAGAATCAAACTATCCAGAAACCAGCTTACACAATTACTATCCGAAGGTGTTAGCTGGGCAATTAAAAATGGTTATGGATGGGAAGAGGATAAAGATTTCATAGAAGAAAAAGGCTGCATGGAAGGCGCCAATGTTGATTCTGTAAGCAATTTCGCACTTGAAAGGGGAATGGGCCAGATAGGGACACTTGGATCAGGAAATCATTTTTTGGAAATCCAGGCAGTAGATGAAATTTATGATGCCGAAGCAGCGGAATCTTTTGGTCTTAGAAAGGACCAGGTTTTAATAATGATACATTCCGGTTCCAGGGGACTTGGCCACCAGATATGCAGCGATTACATAAAAGTGATGCAGCAGGCTGCCATAAAATATGGAATAAAATTACCGGATAGGCAGCTTGCCTGTGCACCTTTGTCTTCACCCGAGGGGAAAAGATACTATCAAGCCATGATCTGCGCAATTAATTATGCTATGGTAAACAGACATTGTCTGGCTCACTGGGTAAGATCCGCATTTGAAAGGTTTTTTGGCAAATCTTCGGAAAAATTAGGTATGGGTACCATTTTTGATATATCTCATAATATAGCCAAAATCGAGGAGCATAATATCGATGGTAAACCAAATAAAGTGTGTGTGCATAGAAAAGGCGCTACCAGGGCTTATCCTCCCGGTCATAAAGATGTTACCGATAAATACCGGAGCATTGGACAGCCTGTGATAATCCCCGGAGACATGGGCAGATATTCTTTTATTCTTCTGGGGACCGAAAAGGCAATGAGCGAGAGTTTTGGTTCCACATGTCATGGAGCGGGAAGGCTCATGAGCAGGACGCAGGCAAAGAGAGTCATACGGGGAAGTGAACTCAAGAAAGAGCTCTTCGATAAGAAAGGGATCGTCGTAATTGCCGGAAGTATGTCCGGTCTGGCAGAAGAAGCACCTCAGGCTTATAAGGATGTAACGAGGGTAGTAGACGTGGCTCATTTTGCCGGGATTTCTAAAAAAGCGATAAGGCTGAGACCCCTTGGAGTGCTAAAAGGTTAATTAATACCTGAAGCTTCATAATAATTTAGTCTTAATAAATATAATATAATTCTAATAATTTTTTAATATTTCACATCTATCTTTCAAAAAAGCCTATTTTTGTTGCGATAATGTTTTAATATTTAACCTTTTTTTTAATATTAAATATAATTATAATGTAGTCAAGCCAGAAATATATATGTTGTATATATTTTAAAATCAGTAAAAAATTGGTCTTTTACGTTGTTTCTTAATTTTATAATCCATACCGGGATTAGAAATGAAAAGAATTGTCTTTTTTAATACAAAGGGCGGAACCGGAAAGACGACTATCTGTTATAACTATGGCTGGTATCTGGCAGAGAAAAAAAATAAGAAGGTCCTTTTTATGGATTTTGACCCGCAAACTAATCTGGTCCAGGCTTTTGGCAAAGAATCTAACGGCAAGACGAATCTTGATAATCTCATGATCGATTCATTAAAAGGAAAGGATATGAATTTCAAGGATTATGTGATAAAAATTACGGAAAATATCGATTTGCTGCCTTCTTCAAATAATATTTCGCTTATCGAAGAATATCTAACTGATTATTTAATAAATAAAACTTTAAGCGAGAAAAAAATCTATAAGGCATCCTATAGAAATATAATAATAAAAGATATTTTTGAAAAAAATATAGGCAGGAATGATTATGATTATGTAATCATAGATTCACAACCCAATTTTTCTCTTCTTTCAACAACGTCGATTATTTATGCACGGAAAATGATTGTAGTAATAAAACCGGAGTTGTTTTCGTTTCTTGATATTGAGTATCTCACAAGAATAATCAAAAATCTCGAAAGAAGATATGGCCTTAGAATAAAAATTGCCGGAATCGTGATCAATGCCTTTGAAAAAAGAAAGAAAATCCCGGAAATTGTAATAGATATTCTGAAGGAGACCTATGGTCAAAAGTTTATTATATTTGATCAGAAGATAAGGTACCTGGTTCATTATCAGGAATCCATATTATCAAAAAAAGAACCGGTTTTTAAAGCATTTCCGGGGACGGAAGCGTCTGTAGACATTATTGAATTATTTTCCGAAATTGAAAAAAAAGTAAGCAATTTTAGTTAATCATTATAAAAAGTTATTTATTATACAGTGAGGAGGTAAATATGGTTTTTTCAGGCAGAGGTTCGGATGAACGGGATATTTCCGGCAAAGAATCCAGGACGTTGCTGACGATTATTGGAAATAAAGCAAAAGTGGAAGGGAAATTGGATGTTTCTCAATCTATAGAAATAGGATGTGAAGTAGTAGGGGAATTAAACGTTGATGGGCAGATGATTATCCAGAAGGAGGGTGTCGTCAGTGCAGATGTTTCAACCATTGATGCTAGAATAATCGGAAAATTTGAGGGAAATCTAAAAGGCACAGGGAAGGTTGAAATCACAGAAACAGGAGTGGTGGATGGTAATATAAAAACCGATTCACTTATAATAAATGAAGGGGGCGTTTTCAGCGGTAAGGTTACCAGGATAACGGCCGACGAGAAAAGCGGAAAGAAATTCAAAATAAAAGAAAAAGAAGAAGTAAAAGATAGTCTTAAAACCGGGAAAAAAGCAAAAGACGAAAAAATGGAGGAATTCCAGCTGGGGAATATAGACGATAGTCTTAGATTATAATCAGACTAAAAAATTTTAGCTTTTGAGATGGTCACGTATAAATACGGTATTTGTATTTTAGATACTGCTAAGATTAGAATTGTTAATATTCTGATATTTTCCTGGGCTTTATTTTGATATTGGAGAGTTTCTCATTGGCTCTTATCTTAAATATTTTCCTATTATCAACAATAATGTTTTTGCCCTTAAGTAATCCTCCGTCGTTTGTGATAAGGGAAGTGTCTCTATGAATTATATTTCCGGTTAGTTTTCCGGTTGGAGTGACTTTGACATCTCCCAGTGAAATTATATTACCTGTAAAACTTCCTTCTACTATTGTATTTTTAGTCTTGATGTTTGCTTTTACTTTTCCTTCTCTTCCTATTATAAGTTCCCTTTTCGATATTATCTCTCCTGTTACGGTACCTTCTATGTGAAGGGGACGCGGAGAATAAATCCTTCCCTCTATACTTGTCCCGGATGATATAATATTGTGATTATTATTGTTTTTGTCTTTATTAGTTTTCGTAAAAAACATTTTTTACCGGGTATTTCTTGATCTGGCTGTTTACTTAATTTGCACTGTTTTCTATAACTGTGCTGTATAAATGTTCATAAAACAATTATATATTTTTTACATTAAA
>CAZYQD010000077.1:0-4798 GCA_964649405.1 uncultured Actinomycetota bacterium | reverse complement strand
AGATTAAAAAGGAATTTGGAAAATATCTGTGTTTTCACGGAGGTATTGATGCACAGAGGGTGTTATCAGGAAGATTGAAAGAAATTGAAGAGAATATAAAAGAAATAATAAGGATTATGTCCATAGGTGGGGGTTATATATTAGCGCCAACACATAATATACAACCGGATATACCTACGGGAAATATTATTGCTATGTATAAATATGCCAGGAAGCATGGAGAGTATCCAATAGAAATGAATATTGTCAGTTAATTTTATTTTCCATAAGTATTTTTTTTATTTCCGGATCATTATATTTTGAAATAATATCTTAAAAATTTATATAAACATAAAATTATGCAATAATACAAATAAATAAATGCTTGTATTATCTTTTATTTCCAATAGAATTTTAGTTACTAAAAAAGAGTCAATAATGAATGAAGGGATTATTAAATGTTTTTTTATTTCAAAAAAGAGAATAAAAAAATTTTTTTATTCTTCATAAATATATTTTTATCTGTTGTAATAATATTCTTATTGTTCTCTGCAGTTAGCTGCAAGACTTCCGATAATAACGGCGAGGAAAATACTGATGGAGGGGATCTGATTATAGGCTGTGATCCTACATATCCGCCTTTCGAATCCATGGAAGACGGCGATATCGTGGGTTTTGATATAGATATAATCAGAGAGATAGCCGAAAGAATGGGCAGGGAGGTAGAAATAGAATCAGTTAAATGGGATAACACTTATGAATTTCCTGAAGATATGGATCTCGATATGATTATTTCGGCAATTCCAATAGTCGAAGAAAAGGAAAGTCTCGTGGATTTTTCTGAACCATATTTTGTAATGGAATATATGCTGATCACTTTAAGCGGAATCGATATCAAGATAAAAGAAGACCTGCAAGGGAAGGAAGTCGGAATACTTAATAGTGAAGAAAGTTATCTGGATGAAGACTATTTGCTTAATTATAAAATCGAAGGTTATGATGATATGGCAACCATGTTCGAAGATCTCAGAAATGAAAACATTAGCGGCATTTTAATCTCACTTCCTATAGGGACAAATCTGATGACGGAAAATGAAGGAATTTACAGTGTGCTGGAAATAATCAAATCCAATAAAGAATTTGGTATTGTTTTAAAAGAAGGAAGCGCCCTGAAGGAAGAGATTAACCGGACCATAGAAGAAATCATGCAGGATGGCACCTATGATGAAATTTACAGCAGATGGTTTGATTACAATATTTAAAAAGGTATTATTAAATTTTTTTTTAGTGATGTTATAATTATTGATTATTATAATTTAGAGATCGGGGAGAGGATATGTTAGTCGTTGGTGAAAATATAAGTGTTGTATCAAAAGTAGTAGGGGATGCTATAAGGGACAGAAATGCAGCGCCTATAATCGAGATGGCTAAAAAACAAAAAGAAGCAGGAGCTGATTATGTGGATATAAATATCGGTCCCGCTACAAAAAAAGGCGAAGAGCTTATGCAGTGGATAGTAAAAAGTATTCAGGCAGAATTAGATGTGCCTCTTGCACTCGACACCAAAAATGTCAGCGCTATGGAAGCCGGGCTGGAAGTGCATAAAGGTATGGCAATGATCAATTCGGTTACGGGAGATAAAGATAAACTTGACATTCTTATGCCTCTTGCAAAAAAATACAATAGTAAAATTGTTGGAATTGCACTGACCGAAAAAGGTGTACCCCCCGATGTTGACAGCAGGGTGGAGATAATTATGAATATAGTCAATTCTGCTCTGGAATATGATTTACCGATGGCGAATCTTTACCTGGATCCTGTGATCCTTCCCGTTGCGGTCCTTCAGGAACAGGTATTCAACAGTATAAAAGCCCTGAAGATTTTCAAAGAACTAAAAGAGCTGATGGATCTTCCCGATGATCCCAGAACGATTGTGGGGCTCAGCAATGTTTCCCAATCCTCTCCTGCGGAACTTAAAAGTTTGCTCAACAGGACATACCTTCTTATACTATTAAGTCAGGGCCTTGACAGCGCTATTGTCGATCCCCTCGATAAAGAATTGATGAACGCTGTAAAGACATATGATATACTGACCAATAAAATATTATATGCGCATTCCTATCTTGATTAAAAAAAGATCGATTTGTATTAAAAATTCCTGGTAAAGTTGAGAATTTCTTATAGTATTCTTATAAATTTATTAGAAATATGTAATTTATGGATTGAATTAAAAACCGATTGTGGTAAAATAAATCAAAGGGGTAAGTGAATGCAGGCGTCCAATAGCTTTGAACACTTACCCCCCTTCTTCGTGATCAATCTTTATATAACCTATTGAATATTTATATTGTATGAATAAATTTATTTGTAGAGAGGTAGTGTATAATTACCGTTCTCATTCTTAGAGAAAATCCCGTTAATTCTTCTATAATGGCTTTGATTCTAATAGATCCAAATTTAATAATAAAAAAAATTTGACATATGCATAATAAAAGTATTAGAGTTATCTAATAATAGTTTAAGAAAAATATAAAAAATAAAAAATTAGAAATTAAGAAGCTTTACTCAAATTTGAACGCCAGAGGGAAGTGGAGCTAATAGCGAAACCGACTGATAAGGAGTCGGTTTTGTTTTTTTAAGGTTTGAAAAAAATTATGATAGATATTAAGGGGTAAGAAAATGAATTATCTAAAAAATAAATTTAGCAAGATAATAATATTTATCGTTGTCATATCTCTACTGTTACTGTTGATTATTCCTGCAGGTATAATCTTCGGAAACTCGGATAAAGATTTAAAAGAAGAATATGAGAAGGCGCTCATAGCACTGAAAACTGCTCAGGAAGAAGTTACCAGAGCTGAAAGTGATCTGGAATCAGTAAAATTGATAGAAGCTGAAGCCAGAACATGCCTGGAAGCGGTAGGACAAGAATTAACTGTAATAAATGAAAACTATGCAAGCGTTTCGCCTGAAGTAGAGAAACTTAAAGAAAAGTTGGTTTTTGCTCAGGTAGCTGCAGAAGAAGCAAATTCATTTTATGAAAGGATAAAAGAAACCGGGACTGAGGAAGAAATCAATGCAGCCAAAAATGCAGTGGATAATGCTAAAAATGAATTGAGTTCAATAACGGCAGAATACGATGAAGCTAATTCTAATTTAATGGTTTTGCAGAAGGAATTGGATGAAGCCAAAGCTGAATTTGAAAAAGTTAAATCAGCAGCTGACGAGGCAAATGCAAATCTGAAAAATGCTGAACAGTTTTTAAATGAGAAAAATGAAAACCTCAACCAGGCTTTATCTGAAGTAGAAAGGACAAAAGCTGAATTTGAAGCCTATCAGGCGAAAATAGCTGAAGATAAAGAAAGCGCAGCTTCAAATGAAGAAAATAAGAACGAAGAAATAATTGAAGAAGAGCAGATTGTAGAAGAAGATGTTGGAAAAGATGAAACTACTATTGAGGAAGGAATTGAAGAAGAAGTAGCAGAAGAAGTAGTTACTGAAGAATCTATGTTGGAAAGTGAAGAAGCTGATGTGGGGGTAGTTGAAGAGGAAGTAGTTGAAGAGGAAGAATCAACGGTTGAAGAAGTTGTAGAAGTAAAGATTAATATCAGTTTTTCAGTGGATGAAAATGGTTATATGCAAGCAGGGCAAGTAACAACTTTCAGTGCAGCAGTTGAAGGAATAGATCCTTTCCAGTATTTCTGGGATTTTGGCGATGGAACATCTTCAACATCACAAAGCCCACAATATGCTTACGCAAGTGATGGCAATTTCACTCTTTCACTGACCATACTTGATGCTGATGGCAATGCTTACAGTAAGTCTGTTACCGTAAATGTATCAGATTATGTTCCCACTACTACAGAATACTGGATATCACCAGATGCAGGTGATGATGGAATTGGAACTATAGATAATCCAGCCAGTATAGGTACTGTTCTGTCTAATACGGTTAACGGTGACACATTATATTTCTTGCCTGGAACGTATAATACAAGTGTGAATCTGGATGGCATCGGAACCGGAACAGAGGAACTTCCTATTAATTTTATTGCATATGATAATGTCATATTTGACGGTCAATCAACATTAGATAACGCCTTTTACTTCAGCTCCTCTCTCAGTTATCTGAGCTTTTATAACTTTACTTTTATAAATTACCTGGCCAGCGCCATTTACATGGATAACGAAGATGTGACAAATATCAACATAGTTGACAATACTTTTGCCAATAATGACGCCGCAATAGATATAACTATGGATTCGGGCCTGAATATTCAAAATAATATAATAGTGGACAATGAAGAAGGAATAGCTATATCAGCAGATAACGTAAATATTGATCATAATGTAATAGCATTCAATGGAGAAGGAATTGTAATCGATGACACCAGAAGTAACGTAACGGTTAACTATAATGATGTATTCGGCAATGGAACGGACTATCAGGGAGTTGAAGCAGGGGAAAATGACATATCGGTTGACCCGGAGTTTACCGATAAGGATAACCTTGATTTCACCATACCTTTTGACAGCCCATTGTATGAAAATAATATTATATGGGAATCTTCAACCGATAAGGATGATTATACTCTGGGTGATCAGGTTATTATATCAAGTAAAGGATATGAACCATTTCAGAATTTAATTATACAGATAGTATGGCCTGATGGCTCGCTCTTGAAAGAAATTTTTGTAACCACGGATGAGAATGGTAACTTTACTTATGGTAAATATTATGTGGATTATGCTGGTACCAATTATTTGGTTAAGATAATAGATGCAAATGGGAACATACTTGAAATATTAAGTTTTACTG
>CAZYQD010000076.1:0-5047 GCA_964649405.1 uncultured Actinomycetota bacterium | reverse complement strand
CTTTAACATCATCACTGCCGAGAGCATCATTGCGGTAGGGTTTACCTTATTCAGGCCTTTATACTTCGGAGCACTGCCATGAGTGGGTTCAAACAAAGCAATATCCTTCCCAATATTTCCACCGGGAGCTACGCCCAATCCCCCGATCAACCCTGCAGCAAGGTCAGAGATTATGTCTCCATATAAATTTGGCAATACCAGGACATCATAAAGCTCTGGTTTCTGTACGAGCTGCATACACATATTGTCTACGATTCTATCCTCAGATTCTATATCATCATACTCCGAAGCAATCTTCCTGAAGACTTCCAGAAATAAACCATCGGAGTATTTCATTATATTTGCCTTATGCACTCCCGTGACCTTTTTTCTATTATTTTTAAGTGCATACTCAAAAGCGAATCTGATTATATTTTCAGATCCCGTTATCGAAATTGGCTTAATGCTTATTCCGCTGTCACTTCTAATCTGAATATCTTTCTTTTCTTTTATAAAATCGATAAGTTCTTCTGTATCTTTGCCATCTTTTTCAAACTCTATTCCCGCATACAAATCCTCTGTATTTTCCCTTATTATGACGAGATCGATATTACTGTATCTGCTTTTTACTCCCTCGTAACTCTTACACGGCCTGACACAGGCAAAAAGTTCAAATAATTTTCTCATTGCGACATTTACGCTTCTAAATCCAGTCCCAATAGGAGTCGTAATGGGACCTTTTATTCCCACCCTGTTCTTCTTAAGTGAGTTAATAACACTGTCAGGAAGGACCGTTCCTTCCTTCTCGTAAACTTCAGCACCGGCATTTACGATATCCCATTTGATATCCACTCCCGTCGCTTCTACTGCTTTTACTGTAGCTTCACTTATTTCCGGTCCTGTACCATCCCCGGGTATTAAAGTTATAACGTGTTTCATAGATTAAATCCCTTATTCCTGGTAATATGACTGGCAAGTCCGCCGTCATTTAAAATTTTTATCATCACTTCCGGTAAAGGATTGAACTGTAATTTCAAATTCCTGGTTTTATTATCGATTATTCCCTTTTTTAAATCGATTTCCAATATATCTCCTTCATCGATTTTATCGGTGTCGCAGATCAAGGCAGGAAGTCCCACATTAATACTGTTCCTGAAAAATATACGGGCAAAGGACTTGGCTAGAACCGCTCCAACGCCTGCCATTTTCATAATAAGAGGAGCATGTTCCCTGCTTGATCCCAGCCCAAAGTTCCTGCCGCCAACAACAAAATCCCCCGGTTTTACCTTTCCGGCAAATTCCGGATCGGCATCTTCCAGGATATGTTTTGCAAGTTCGGGCAAATCGGACCTGAGGTGGAACAATCTTCCGGGAGCGATAAGATCAGTAGAGATATCATCACCGAATTTAAAACTTCTTCCTGTCAGAATCTCAGAGTTTTTCTTACCTTCGGACATTATAATAAAACCTCCCTTGGATCAGCTATATAACCTTTGACTGCACTCCATGCCGCAGTAGCAGGAGAACAAAGATAAATGAATGAGTTGGGGTTCCCCATTCTCCCCTTGAAATTCCTGTTCTGTGTTGATAGACATACCTCTCCATCACCAGGTATTCCCTGATGTATTCCAACACACGGACCGCATCCCGGAGACTCTACAATCGCACCACTTTCTATCAGTGTCTCCATAATTCCTGTTTTTAATGCCTCCAGATATACGTCTTTTGATGCCGGGATCACGATCAACCTGACCCCTCTTGCTACCTTTTTATCCTTAAGAATATCTGCGGCTATTTTTAAATCGCTTAATCTTCCATTTGTACAGGTTCCTATAAATACCTGGTTAACCATGATTTTTTCCAGATTGCTTACCGGTAATGCATTATCAACGGTATGGGGCTGAGAAACCATTGGTTCTATTAACAAACAGTCGATATCCATTATTTTCTCATATTTTGCCTCTTTGTCCGAAAATATTTCCCTGAAGCACTCTTCCCTTCTCTGGCTTTTAAGATATTCTCTCGTGATACTGTCAGAAGGAAATATACCCGTTTTTGCTCCGGCTTCTACTGCCATATTCGATATGGTAAATCTTTCGTCCATGCTTAATATACTTCCAACTTCACCCCCGAACTCCAGAGCTTTATAAGTTGCACCGTCTGAAGTGATTTTCCCGATCAGATAAATGATCAAGTCTTTTGCAAATACTCCTTTATTGATTCTCCTTGTGAAATTTACTTTTATTGTTGCCGGAACCATAAGCCAGGTCCTGGCAAGTGCATAACCCACGGCGATATCCGTCGAGCCCATTCCTGTGGCAAATGCTCCCAGCGCTCCCGAGGTACATGTATGTGAATCTCCACCCAGGACGATATCACCCGGACATGTGTATGACTCCGCCAAAATCTGATGGCAGACTCCTTCCCCTGCGTCACTTATCACCGATCCTGTCTGGCCAGCAAATTCTCTTAAAACAAGATGTGAGTTGGAAAGTTCCTTTCTCGGACTGGGTGCCGCATGATCAATAAAAAAAATGGATTTTTCCGGATTTTTTACTCCGCTAAAACCCATTCTCTTGATCTGACTTACTGCCAGTGGTCCGGTTCCGTCATGGGACATGACCAGATCGACATTCACTACCGCAATATCACCGGCTTTAAGTTCTCTTCCGGCATGTTCACTTATTATTTTTTCTGAAATTGTTTTATCCAAAAAATACCTCCGTCCTAATTCTCGACTTCCTGCTCTTTCCTGCTTTTGTTCTTCTTGCTATATTCATTATAGATATACATAAGCTCTTTTTCAAAAAGAGGCCTTTTGAGATCTATGGACATAGCTCTTGCAAGTACAAGTATTTCATTTGCCTGTTTATCGGTAAGCTCTATATCGAATTCTTTGAATTTATGAAGAATAGTATGAGAACCCGAATGTTTTCCTACAACCAGCTGCCTGGTCAACCCTACCTCACTGGGATTGAAAACTTCGTAATTCTTCGGATTCTTGATTACACCATCTGCATGGATTCCGGACTCATGAGCAAACACATTGGTCCCCACAATAGCTTTCCACACGGGGATAGCCCTGGATGACGCTCTGGCCACATATTCGGCAATTTCCCTGAATTTTGATGTCTCTATTCCCAGTTCTATATCTTCAAGATATTTGAGAGCCATGACTATTTCTTCCATGGCGGCATTTCCGGTTCCCTCTCCCAGTCCGCCCACGCTGACAACAAGGCTTGCTGCGCCGCCTCTAATAGCTGCTACTCCATTGGCAGTTGCCATTCCGAAGTCATTATGATTATAGACCTCGAGAGGAAAATTTGTGGCATTCGAGATAGTACTGATATACAAAAAAGTCCTGAAAGGATCGAGCTTGCTTACAGTATCGCAGATCCTGAATCTGTATGCGTCTTTTTTCTTGGCAATCGAGATCAGCTTTAAAAGAAATCCGAGATCGGTACGGGTAGCATCTTCAGCGCTTACAATAAAATTCAGGTTATTCTGTCTGGCAGCTCTTATTGTTTCTTTTAACTTATTTATGACCCATGTTTTATTTTTTTTATACTTTTCCTTAAGGTGAATATCAGAAGTAGAAATATTTATAATGACATTTTCAGCTCCGCACTGGACGGCATATTCAATATTTTCCGGTTCGGCTTCGCAATAGACAAATAGTTTTGAATTAAAACTATCCTTTACTATCTCCCTGATTAATTCCCTTTCAGCAGCACCAAGCGAAGGAGTTCCTATCTCGATCTCAGGAATACCTATCTCATCAAGCATCTTGGTTATTCTGATTTTTTCATGTTTGGAAAAAACCACTCCGGCTGTCTGCTCGCCATTCCTTAAAGTAGTATCAATAATATTTACATATCTTTTACTTTTTGTTATTGCCATCACTTACCTTCCTTTTAGCCTCTTTGCTTTTTCCGGACCTGCCTTTATAAGATTTATAGGTATCTATGATTTCACTATCAAAAAGAGCTCTCTTGAAAGATATCGTTTTATCCCTTATGATTTCCGCCAATTCTTCCGCTTCTTTCCTGTTGATTTTAATACCCAGTAAACCCAGCTTATAAGTTATAGTATTGACTCCCGAATATTTTCCCAGTATTACTTTTCTTTCAAGCCCAACATCATTTTCATTGAACAACTCATATGTTTCCGGATTGGAAAGTATTCCCGAAGCCTTGCTTTCACTTTCATAAACGAACAAATTACTCCCTACGATCGGTTTCCATGTGGGAAGGATCCTGTCAGAAGCTCTGGCGACATATTCGGACAGTGTCCTGAAAAGAGCCGTATCAAATCCAAGATCCACTCCCTCGATGTATTTTAGCGCCATTACCAGTTCTTCAAATGCGGCATTCCCAGCTCTCTCTCCAAGTCCGTTTATGGTAGTGTTGACATAAATTGCTCCCGCCTTGATGCCGGCTATTGCGTTGGCAATTGCCATTCCGAAGTCATTGTGGGTGTGCATTTCTATATCTATTCCTATTATGTCGATGATATTCTTTACCCTCATAAATGTCTCGAAGGGATCCAGTAAACCCAGTGTATCGCAATACCGGAGTCTATCTGCACCGACATCCCTGGCTGTCCTTGCAAACTTGAGGAGAAATTCCATATCCGATCTGGAAGCATCTTCTGCATTTACCGATACATAAAGATTAAAACTCTTTGCATAATCCACGCTTGTCTTAACACTTTCAAGCACCCATTCCCTGCTTTTCCTGAGTTTTTGCTCAATATGTATATCGGATGAAGATATTGAAACCGCTACAGCGTCTACACCGCATTCGACTGAAGCATCTATATCTGATTTAACTGCCCTGTTCCAGCCCAGTACACTACAGCTAAGACCGAGCGATGCAATTTTTTTGATTGCTTCCTTTTCATCTCCGCCCATAGTCGGTATACCCGCCTCTATCTGGTGAACTCCTACCTTATCCAGCATTTTTGCTATATATATTTTTTCATCATTGGCAAATACTACTCCGGCAGTCTGTTCGCCGTCTCTTAAGGTAGTATCATCGATTTTTATGTTCTTTAAATCGATTTCGGT
>CAZYQD010000075.1:0-5146 GCA_964649405.1 uncultured Actinomycetota bacterium | reverse complement strand
AAATAAGGAATATAAAACTATCACCGGATACAACCGTTATATTGATTGTATCGAAGCAGAAATACTTCAGGCATTGATTCTGGGGACCAGAGATTATGTAAACAAAAATCGGTTCGATAAAGTGGTCATTGCGTTGAGTGGAGGCATTGACTCTGCTTTAACTGCAGTGATCGCCGCTTTTGCCCTGGGAAAGAAAAGAGTTAATGGAATCATAATGCCCTCGTCTTACTCATCAAAGGGGAGTATTGAGGATTCAATAGAGTTATCCCATAACCTCGGTATCAATTATTTGATTATCCCTATTTCGGATATTTATAACACCTATCTCGAAAATTTAAGGATCATATTAAAACACCCCGGTATAAATATCACGAAAGAAAACTTACAGGCACGAATCAGAGGTAATATCTTAATGGCAGCTGCCAATGAAAACGGCTGGCTGGTATTATCTACAGGTAATAAAAGTGAGGTAAGCGTAGGATATTGCACCCTTTACGGAGATATGGTTGGAGGATTTTCACCAATAAAAGATGTTTATAAAACAATGGTTTACAAAATTTGCAAATACATCAATAAAAACTATTCAAATATAATACCGAAAAAAATAATCGATAAAGTCCCTTCTGCGGAACTTAAACCGGATCAGAAGGACGAAGATAAATTACCTCCGTACGAGATCCTGGATCCGATCCTTAAAGCATATATAGAAGACGATCTTGATTACCATTCCATTTCAGAAAAAGGTTTCGATAAAAAAACCGTAAGAGAAGTCATTGATATGGTGGACCATAGTGAATATAAAAGGAGACAGGGTTCTCCCGGTATCAAAATAACTCCCAGAGCATTTGGCAAGGACCGAAGATATCCTATTACCAATAATTTTAAGTTGTATAAAACCACTGATTAATAAGAGTTTTTATTTTTCGAAAAGAGTTTAGCGAGTCGGTTATTCCTGAGAATTCTTTTCCAATATTTCCAGGAATATCTTTACTACTTTAGGGTCGAACTGTGTCCCGCAGCATCTTTTTATTTCATTTACTACTTCTTTTCTTGTCATCTTCTTCCTGTATGGCCTGTCTGAGGTCATAGCTTCATAGGAATTGACCAGAAATGATATTCTTGAAAGTACGGGAATCTCTTCACCTTTTACTCCTCTTGGATATCCTTCGCCATTATACCATTCATAGTGGGAGAGTATTGCTTCTGCAATTGGCTTGAGTATCATTGATGATTCTGCTATACGGTATCCGATCTCGGGAAGTTTTTGTATTATCTTCCATTCCTCGTTTGAAAGTCTTCCCGGCTTTGACATTATTTCATCTGCCAGTGCCAGTTTTCCTATATTGTGAAGATCCATAAGCAGTTTTAGTTCCTCAAGCTTTACATTTGAAAGCTTGAGTTTTTTCCCAATCGTAAGAGCATACTGCTGCATCCTGCCTGTGTGTTTCTCACGACGGTGATCTCCCCTTTTTAGATTCTCTCTGAGTGAGGATATGATGATTTCATTTGTGGATTTGCTCTCGGTTAATTTACACTTATACATCTTATCTTCGGCTTCTTTTACTACGGAATCCATTTCTTCCTTTGGTGATTTCTTTGACGCGATTCCTATT
This sequence comes from uncultured Actinomycetota bacterium, assembly GCA_964649405.1. Taxonomy (GTDB): domain Bacteria; phylum Actinomycetota; class Humimicrobiia; order Humimicrobiales; family Humimicrobiaceae; genus Hydromicrobium. The sequence goes on along the minus strand of CAZYQD010000075.1, from coordinate 3,533 downwards.
GAAATACTTAATGGCATATCAGCTGTACTTCTTTCAACGCACATCTTCTTTATTCTATTAACTATATCTTTAGTATCTTTTTCGTAAGTACCGGGAAGTATTGCTATGAACTCATCTCCTCCCCATCTTGATACAATATCATCTTTTCTAAAGGTATCTCTCAATATGTCTGCTATCTTTTTTAGAAACAGGTCTCCCTTTTCATGGCCATATGCGTCATTTATTACTTTGAGCCCGTTTACATCGCCCATTACTATAGTTATGGGAAGCTGCCTTGCGGTATCGAGCCTTCTTAGTTCTTCATCAAAATATGCCCTGTTGTAGAGTCCGGTAAGCGAGTCGTGGAAAGAAAGGTATTTTATTTTTTCTTCTGCCTCTTTTCTGTCCGATATATCCCGCGAAACACCAAATGTACCTATAATATTACCTTTTTTATCGTAAAAAGGCATTTTCGTTGATGATATCCATCTGCTTTTCTTTCCCGACCATGTTTCTTCTTCTTGCTTATCTATGATAGGTTTTCCTGTTTTTATTATTAGCTGCTCGTCTTTATATGCCTGTTTTGCATGTTCTTCGGAAAAAAAGTCAAAATCTGTTTTACCCACCGCTTCATCCACACGCAATCCATAAGCTATACTGGCACATGCTTTATTAACTCTTATAATCCTGCTTTTAAGATCCTTAAAATATATACTATCCGGAAGATATTCCATAAGAGAATCCATCATAAGAGTGTTCATGATTTCTGATTGGATGGTATTAGATTTAGACTTTTTTTGTTTTTTTACCATTTTAAAACTTTGCCTGATATTTTTATCAAGAATTCTTTTCTACAATTACAGAATTATTATAATAAATTATAATAATTCTACCTTTAAATCAAATTTTATCAACAATTTCTTAATTCCGCTGCTTTCTCCTCTGGCAAAGTATCATTTAAAAATGTTCCCGCTCCGAGTTCACATCCTGCCATATACTTTAGTTTGTTTTTTGTCCTGTATGGGGGATAAAATTCGAAATGGAAATGATAGAAGTCATAATTTTTATTATCTGTTGGTTTTTGATGGATCACCATTACATAGGGCATCCTAAAATCAAATAGTCTATTATATTTATTTACCAGTTCTTTTATTATTTTTGATAAAGACATTATTTCCGCTTTTTCTAATTCACATAAGCTTTGAAGATGTTTCAGAGGATAAATGTGTACTTCATAGGGCCATCTGGCATAAAATGGGATGAATGCTATAAAATCATCATTGCAGGTAATAATTCTGCTACCCTCCTTTAATTCCCTTTCTATTATCTGGCAATGAAGACATTTCTTGTTTCCCTCGAAAAATTTCTTTGCGGATTTTAGTTCTTCCGAAACAACCGGAGGTATAAAAGAAAATGCATAAATCTGACCATGAGGATGCGAAAGGGTGACTCCTATTTCTTCTCCCTTATTTTCAAAAATTAAAACATATTTTACGAATTCTTTTTTTCCGAGAGTCGAGTATCTGTCTTTCCATACTTTTATCAGATTATTTATTTTCTCCAGAGGTAAATCCTCCAGATATAAATCATGTTTTGACGTGTAACAGACAACTTCACAAATACCTCTGGACTGCTTTAATTCATATTTAAAATCAAAGCCGGCATTTAGCTCTTTATTATCCACTTTTTCGGGATTCTTATCAAAAGTTGGAAATTTATTTTCGAATACAACTATATCATACTCGCTTGCAGGAATCTCGGTTTCCATTTTACCCTTTTTTGTAGGACAAAGAGGACAAAAATCTTTTGGCGGGTGAAAAGTCCTGTCCTGTCTTTTGGTGGCAATAGCTACCAGTTGATTTTTGATTGGATCATATCTCAGCTGGAGCATTTTAAACCTTCCATCTCACTTCGGGAAATCTTTAAAAAGAATAATATATTAAATATCTTCCGTCTTTTTTAGTTATTACCCGCTTTTTAAGACCGGAATTTTCTTTGCATTCATTGCCTGCGGAACGCTTACTTCTCTCGAATGATTTTTTTTCTCTTTTATTGACCGTATTATCGTAATTTCCGATTAATTCTGATTTTTCTTTTTTCATCTCTCTTATATATTATTAAATTTAAATCTCTTGGTTCCATCCGAGAACAAGCAGTCCACAAAGTCCGGGGAAATATTGAATTTTTTTAAGAACTTCTCACCTATTATATTGGTAATATTATCAATTGCACTCTTTTTAACAATGCTGATGATACTTCCTCCAAAACCAGCCCCCATCAACCTTGCGCCATAAACTCCTTTGATTTTCTTCATTTCATATACAAGATAATCAAGTTTCTCTGTTGATACCTCATAATCATATCTTAAGCTGTCATGTGATTCAAACAATACCTTGCCTAATTTTTCAATATCTCCTTTAAGCAGATATTCTTTCGACAATAAGACTCTATTATTTTCAGTCACTACATGTTTTACTCTTTTGTATAGTTTTACGGGTATCTTATTTTCCAGTTTGTACAGCAGATCTAAATTAACATCTGAAAGAGAATCGATACTTTTATCTTTTATTATTCCCGATATTAATCGAACCGCTTCGTTACATTCCTGTCTTCTTTTATTATATCCCGTATCTGCCAGATTTCTTTCCTCTTTTGAGTTAATAATTAAAATCAAATTATCTTCAAGATCAAAAGGAATATATTCATAAGATAGATCTTTAAAATTAAGATAGATTACATGACTTTCTTTTCCAAAAGTAACAGAAAATTGATCCATTAATCCACAGTTCACTCCCACAAAATTATTTTCTGCACTATTGCAAAGTTTCACAGTATCTATTTTATTTATTTTTAAATTAAAAAGTTCTTCAATAAATTTTGCTACTCCAACCTCAAGAGAAGCAGATGAGCTGACACCAGCACCAATAGGCAGATTACTGTCCACAACTATATTAAATCCACCAATTTTATAACCATGTTGGATGTATTCTTTTAAAACTCCTTTTATATAATTTATCCAGTGTGTTTTTTTATCAAATTTAATGTCACTCAATGAAAATTCATTAGAATCATTTAAGTTTCTTGAAAAGACTTCTACATGATCTGTTTCATTTTTATACCCTGCTATAAATATATATTTATTAATAGCACTGTTTATAGAGAGCCCTAAATTATAATCTGTATGCTCACCAATTATATTTACTCTCCCGGGAGATAGAATATTTACAAGATCTTTCTTTTCAAAAATATTTTGTTTCTCCTGGTTACCCTTTATAAATACTTCAAAAAAAAGATTCTTCAGCTCACTGAAACAATTACTTATTTCCGATTCTTCTATGCTAGATTTTATTTTCATATTTTTTATGATATCGAATTCTCTACCTTCTAAATTTTCTATCTCTCAGATAACAGAAAAATTTGGTCTTTATTAATTATTTAAGCAAATTTTAAGACTTTGGATCACGTTCTGCGTTTGACTATAAACGTATTGATGAAAACCGCTGAAAGCAGGACCAGGCCAACAACTAACTGTGTCCAAAATCCTCCAACCCCTG
>CAZYQD010000074.1:0-5159 GCA_964649405.1 uncultured Actinomycetota bacterium | reverse complement strand
TTGAAACTGATAAATGATGCTTTCGGACATAAAGAAGGGGATGAAATACTAAAAAGTTGTGCAAATGTTCTCAGAAGCTGCTGCAGGGCAGAGGATTTAGTTGCAAGATGGGGCGGAGATGAGTTCTCTATGTTACTTCCTACAACAAGTGAAGAAGTTGCTTTGAATATCGTAAAAAGAATAAAGGAAAAGAGTGCCGGAGTAAAAGGCGGTAAAATACCCTTAAGTATTTCTATGGGTGTAGCAACAAAGAGTAGAAGTAGCCAGGATTTTACGAAAATGATAAAAAAAGCCGAAGATAACATGTACAGGAACAAACTTATAGAGACAAAAAGTATCATCAGTTCGATAATATCATCACTCGAGAAAACTTTATTTGAAAAGAGTATTAAAACAGAAAGACACACAAAGAGAATAAAGAAAATGGCTCTCTTGTTGGGTAGGGCCATAAAGTTACCTACAAGCGAAATCGATGACCTGTCTTTACTGGCGACCATTCATGATATCGGTAAAGTGGCAATTCTTGATGTCATACTGAATAAAAAAGAGAACCTTAGTAAAAAAGAATGGGAAACTATAAAAAGGCATCCGGAAATTGGTTATCGTATCGCAATTTCATCCAATCAGCTTTCAAGCATTGCTGAATATATTTTAACTGTTCACGAGTGGTGGAACGGAAAAGGGTATCCCCAGGGATTAAAAGGAGAGAAGATACCTGTCCTTTCCAGGATAATAGCGATAGTGGATGCCTATGAGGTTATGATAACGGGCAGGCCATATAAAAAAGCGGTCAGCAAGAAGAAAGCAATAGCTGAGCTTGAAAAATGCAGCGGTACGCAATTTGATCCCGATCTGGTAAAAGAGTTTATAAAGATCTTAAAGAGCAACAGCAAGTATTGAGTCAATCCTCCTATTATTTCAGCCTCAGATTATCAAGAATAGGGAATTTAATTGAATCTAGAAATCATCGAGTGTAAAACTTGAGATATGATTTATTATCAGAATAAAGCTTTTAAACTAATTAATATATGTAAATAAGAGATGAGTGAAAAAGAAGTTATTAGTAAAAGTAAAAGTCCTCAAACTATTGAAACTCTGATCAGAGATCTTAAGAACATTGGAGTCAAAGAGGAGATGGTGCTTCTGGTCCATTCTTCCCTGAGCTCAATAGGATGGGTAAGCGGCGGGGCAGTAGCGGTAATCCTTGCCCTTGAAGAAGTGCTTGGGAAGAGAGGAACACTTGTGATGACTGCCTTTTCAGGGGACTTATCGGATCCTTCCAAATGGGAAAATCCTCCGGTACCTGAAAACTGGTGCGATACAATCAAGGAAACGATGCCTGCATTTGATCCGGATCTAACACCGGCAAGAGGAGTAGGGAAAATTGCGGAAGTTTTTAGAAAACAGAAAGGTGTATATAGAAGTAGTCATCCCCAGGTATCATTTGCAGCAAGTGGTCGGTATGCGAAATACATTACCGGAAATCATGGTCTTGAAAATGCTTTAGGTGAAGGATCACCTCTGGCAAAGATTTACAAGCTTGGCGGTTATGTACTTTTATTAGGAGTGGGATACTCAAACTGTACTTCGCTTCATCTTGCTGAATACAGGGCGGATTATCCTTCAAAAACAGAAGAGGTCTGCGGCGCTCCGCTTATGGTTTCAGGAAAAAGGAAATGGGTAGATTTAAAAGATATCAAACCTATTACCGAAGATTTCGAAACCCTCGGTTCCGATTTTATTAAAAACAGAGGAGTCGATATTAGAACCGGTTATATTGGTCAGGCAAAATCCCAGTTATTTCATCAGAAAGATCTGGTCGATTTTGCGGTAAATTGGATGGAGAGAAATCGTAAATAAAATTGTACTTAACAATCCATCCGATTACTATTATCTTTACTAATATAAATTATGATATCAATCAATCACATAAACTTAAGTTTTGGCGGACGTATATTACTAAATGATATTTCATTTCAAATAAACCCAAAAGACAGGATAGGGCTTGTTGGAAACAATGGTGCAGGTAAAACGACTCTACTAAAAATCATCCTGGGCTTGCAGATACCCGATGCAGGTACTGTTGAAAAGCCGTCCAGCCTGACTATGGGATATCTTCCGCAGCAAATGGTCCATATAGACAGCAAAACACTTTTTAATGAAGTAAAAACTGCATTTTCGCAAATCCTTGAAATCGAAAACAAGATCATTGAATTAAATCATAAAATAGAAGAAAGTACCGATTATCATTCTGATGATTACCTTAAGATTATTAACAAGTTATCTGATATGAATGCAAGGATCGAGATCCTGGGCGTATCAAAAATAAACGAACAAATTGAGAAAACATTAATGGGACTGGGGTTTATGCCAGCAGATTTACCAAGACAAACAAAAGAGTTTAGCGGTGGATGGAGAATGAGGATTGAACTGGCAAAGATTCTTCTTCAGCGCCCAGATTTATTACTGCTTGACGAGCCGACAAACCATCTAGATATTGAATCGATCCAATGGTTGGAGCAGTTCCTGTCAGATTACCATGGAGCGGTAGTCATCATCAGCCATGACAGAGCTCTTCTGGATAATGTTACGAATCGCACTGTTGAAATATCGCTGGGCAGGATTTATGACTACAAAGTTCCTTATTCAAAATATGCCATATTAAGGAAAGAACGGAGGCTTCAACAATTGGCTGCATATAAAAACCAGCAAAAATTAATTACCAGTACAAATAAATTCATAGAACGCTTCAGGTATAAAGCCACTAAAGCTATTCAGGTGCAGTCACGCATCAAGCATCTTGAGAAAATCCAGCGTATTGAGGTGGACCAGGAAGATATGGCAGCTATCCGTATCAGGTTTCCTGCTGCTCCGCGTTCAGGCAATATAGTTATCGATGCAGGAAATCTATCAAAAAATTATGGGGAAAAAAATGTACTTGAAAACATCAGCCTTGTAGTAAAGCGTGGTGAAAGGATTGCGTTTGTCGGCAAAAACGGAGAAGGCAAGACTACATTATCCCGGATCCTTGTAGGGGACCTGGATTTTACGGGCAATCTTAAAACAGGTCATAATGTCAGAACCGGTTATTTTGCCCAGAACCAGGATGAACTGCTGGACGGGGAAATAACTGTTTTTGATACCGTTGATAGAATTGCCACTGCTGGAGCCGGGATTAAAATAAGGGCGCTTCTGGGGGCTTTCCTATTCGGGAGCGATGATATCGATAAAAAAGTGAAAGTTTTATCGGGAGGAGAAAGGTCAAGGCTTGCGCTGGCCAAACTGCTTCTTGAACCATTTAACCTCCTTGTTCTTGATGAGCCTACCAACCATCTTGATATGCGCTCCAAAGATATTCTTAAGCAAGCCTTAAAAAGTTTTACGGGCACTATGATACTTGTATCACACGACAGGGAGTTCCTGGATGGTTTAGTCGATAATGTTTATGAATTTAAGGATCATAAAATAAAAAAATATATCGGAAGTATCAATGATTTTCTTGAAAAGAAGAAAATCGCCTCCCTTCGCCAGCTTGAAATCAAACAAAAAGAAATCGCCAGTAAAACTGGCAGGCAGTTTGAAGGTGCTGGGAAAGATAGCTATCTTGAAAAGAAAGAATTTTACAAATACTTTCGTAAAATAACCAAAAAAATTACTGAGTGTGAAAGTGCGATTGACCGGCTTGAAAATGAACTTACAGAATTAACGAGCCAGCTTGAATCCCTTATAGTTCCGCATGAAGGTTCTAAAGACAGTTCATTATTTTTAAAATATGCAAATCAAAAAAAAGAACTTGATGCTAAAATGCATGAATGGGAGCAGCTGCATAAAGAACTTACAGAGCTCAAGAAGAACCGGCATTATGGGGATTTATAAGCAAACTACTATAAAGGGATCTACTATCAAGGGCAAGAATCTCTTAATATCAGCTTTGGTTCAATGACAACTCTTCTTTCAGGTAATTCTTTTTTTTCGATAAGATGAATCAACATATCAAGTGCCATAGTTCCCATTTTGTATTTTGGTTGTGCTATTGTGGTAATAGAAGGTGAAAAAGATGCAGAAAATTTAATGTCATCAAATCCAATGATTTTAAGGTTATCCGGGATACTAATATTTTTTGCTCGAGCAGCTTTTATAGCTTCTATTGCTAAAGCATCGCTTACTGTTATTATTCCTTCCGGTTTTTCTTTCATATTTAATAAGCCGGTTGTATTTTTAAAACCATTTTTTATTTCATGTTTATCCAGAATTATATATTTTTTGTCGATGGTCAGATTAAATTCTCGGAAAGCTTTTTTATAACCTTTAAGTTTATCCGTAGTTGGTATGGAATTTTCTGGTCCACCTAAAAATGCTATTTTCTTTAAACCTTTTTTTATCATATGTTTTGTTGCGATATATCCGGCTTTTAACTCATTTATTCGTACAAAAGGAATATCAGTATTCTCAATGGACCCATTTATAAGAACTGTTGGGATGTTCCTTTTTATCAGGTAGATATAGTGTGCATAATCACCGTTTTTATTACACATTTCAGTAGAAATAAAAATAATTCCATCTACTCTTTTTTCTATTAGTTGATTTACTTGTTTAATTTCCTTTTCAATTGATTCATCAGTATTACTAAGAAAAACTGTGTAATCATTTAAAAAGGCTTTATCGCTTATACCTTTAGCCATTTCGGGGAAGATAGGATTTATTATGTCAGGAATTAAAAGACCTATACTTTTGCTAACTTTCTTTAAAAGATTTCTGGCAAAAAAATCCGGTTGATAGTCCAGTTCCTTTATAATTGCCTGGATCTTCGCTCTTGTTGAGCTCTTGACATGCTTACCATTATTTATGACTCTGGATACAGTCCCAATGCCTACACCGGCCTTTTTTGCAACATCATATATTGAATATCTTTTCATAATTTTTTATTTATCTCCTATAAATATCTTATAAAAAATTTAGTTGCAATTGTATTTTTGAGTGCTATACTTATTAATATTGGAAGCACTTCCAATTTTATCATATTATAAATATTAGTCAAAAAAAATAATTAATATTGGAAGCGATTCCAAAGCTAATATTTAAGATAAAATAAATATTCGAGTAATATTACTGCTTTTTAAATTGTAATAGACAATATCATAAATAAATAGAAAAAAAAA
>CAZYQD010000073.1:0-5178 GCA_964649405.1 uncultured Actinomycetota bacterium | reverse complement strand
AGAACCAGGCTTACTATTGACATTAATTTTATTAAAATGTTCATGGATGGACCTGATGTATCCTTGAAGGGATCTCCTACTGTATCGCCAACAATCGCTGCTTTATGAGGTTCGCTTTTTTTACCAAAGCCTGCCAGATTGCCTCCTTCGATGTATTTTTTAGCATTATCCCATGCTCCCCCAGAATTGGCCATCATTAAGGCTAACATGACTCCGACAACCGTGGCACCTGCAAGAGCACCTCCCAGTGCTTCTTTTCCCAAAATAAAACCAACCGCTACAGGGAATATAATTGCTATCGAACCCGGGACCAACATTTTTATTACTGCTGCTTTTGTTGCAATATCAATACATCTTTTGGTATCTGGCTTTGCAGTTCCTTGCATCAATCCTTTAATCTCTCTGAATTGTCTTCGGACTTCCTCAACCATTTTAAACGCAGCAGAACCAACTGCTCTCATTGTACTTGAGGCTACAAAGAATGGGATCAGAGCTCCTAAAAATGTTCCAATGACGACCTTTGGTTCAGTAAGATTTATTATATCCACTCCGGCTGCAAGACTATAAGCTGCGTATAAAGCTAATGCGGTTAAGGCTGCGGAACCAATTGCAAATCCCTTACCTACAGCTGCAGTTGTATTTCCAAGAGAATCAAGACTATCAGTGATTTTTCTTGTTTCAGGTCCTAACCCGCTCATTTCACTTATACCACCTGCATTATCAGCTATAGGGCCATAAGCATCAACGGCCATTGTAACGCCTATTGTTCCAAGCATTCCCACGGCAGCAATTGCAATTCCATATAAACCTGCAAAATAATAACTGACTCCTATCGCGGCACAAATACCGACAACCGGCAAAATGATTGACTGCATGCCGGTTGCCAGACCGTTTATTATAACGGTAGCCGGTCCTGTTTTAGCTGTTTCTGCTAGATTCTTGATTGATTTTCCGGAAGTATAATACTCTGACAGTAACCCGATTACTATACCGATTATACAGCCGCTGGCAGCAGCATGAGCAAATTTTATGTCAATATGCAACAGTGGGCATATAAGATATGCAATTGCCAGCATAACAACAGCCGCAATCCACGATGATAATCTTAATGCCAGAGGCGGATTGAATTTCTGCAGAATTTTCATCGCCAATACCGAAAATAAACTCCCGATCAAACCTGCTGCTGCGATAAATATTGGAAATACCGCAAAAGCAGCTGTATTCTGTGAAATGGCCATTCCGGATATTGCAGCAGCAGAACCCGTAGTAACAGCCAGGGCAATAGTTGCTACAACGCTCCCTACATAACTTTCATATAGATCTGCGCCCATTCCTGCAACATCGCCGACATTGTCTCCAACATTATCGGCAATGACAGCCGGATTTCTTGGATCATCTTCAGGTATACCGGCTTCTATTTTTCCAACCAGATCAGCCCCGACATCTGCTGATTTTGTGTAGATTCCGCCACCAACCCTCATAAAAAGAGCAATTGAACTTGCACCCATTGAAAACCCATTTATAATTGAAAGATACATTATATTGCCATTTGTTATCTTCATTATAAGTAAGTAAAGGCCCCCAAATCCTATAAGTCCAATACTAGCAACTGCGAGACCCATTATAGCGCCGCCGTTAAAAGCAATACTTAGAGCTCTGGGCATACTTTTCTGATTGGCTGCATTTGCTGTTCTGACATTTGCTTTTGTACTTGCGGACATTCCTATAAAACCGCAAATCATGGATGTCATGCCCCCCAATGCAAAAGCTATTGCAGTATAAATGCCAAAATTTGGGACATTTGGATCTTTTAAAAAAATAGCTAATAAGGTAATAATAATTACAACAAATATTCCAACGTATAGCAGCTGCCGTCTCATATATGTCATTGCACCTTCTCTAATTTGATTTGCTATCTCTACCATTTTTTTATTGCCAGGATTTTGTCTGGATATAAAAATGTAGACCGCAAGAATAGTTAATAAGCCTATTACGCCAAGAATTGGTACGAAATACACAGCGTCTTTAATAAAATCCATAAAAAAACTCCTTTTTTATATGTATCTCACCTTCATGTAAAAATGAGATTATTAAATAAGCTTAAATACCTCCAAAACATTCTGAATCATTTTATTAAAAATAAATTTAATTAGCAATCAAATTTTATGTTTGAATCCTATTAATGCAGGATTATTTCATGTTAGAAAAACTGTGATATAATATCTGGTTTCTGATGCATTAATGCTTCCAGTTATTATATAACATAATCCCCCGAAATATTTGTAAAGCGCCATGTTATCACATATAATTACCCCTATTTGTAAAACCTGTATTTTTATAAGTTGAAAATATGTCTAAGTTCCTTATTAAAGAACTTGGTGAGTATAAGCCGAATTCTTTTAACAGCCTGAACTTAAATAAATTAAAAGAGTTCGTAATAGTTCCTTATTTTATAGACTGGTACAGGAGCAGGCAGTCAAATAAAATATACCCGTTGTTTATACAAGAAATAGAATCTCTTAATCCGACACTTTTCAGAATACCCGGAGTTATTAATAGAAATCCTTTTTTTGACCATACACAAATCAAGTTTTTTATTGCATATAACAACGGCAGGCCAGCCGGAAGAGTAATGTCTTTTATAGATTATAACTATGATGAAAAATATAATGACAGGTTTGGTTGGTTCGGATTATTTGAATCCATTGAAAATAAAGATCTGGCATTAACACTGCTTGATAAAGCAGCAGATTATCTAAAGAAAAATGGATGCAAAAAAATAATAGGTCCTGCAAAATTCAATGCAGGAGGAGAAATAGGGTTGCTTATAAATGGATTTGAAAATAAACCATATTTTATGGAACCATACAATGCTCCTTATTATAAGGACATCTTTGAAGAATATGGATTAGTCAAGGAAAATGATTGGTATAGTGTGGTTACCGATAAGGTTATTTCCAGAGAATATATGGACAGGATTGAAAGGATCCTTCTTAAAATTTCCAATAAATACAATAAAACACTCAATGAGATAAAGATAAGAAATGTAAATTTTCAAGATTACAAAAATGAAATAAAAACAATAAAGGAACTCTATAACACCATCTGGAATAGTGAAAACCATCCCCAGCAGGTTATTATGACCGATAAAGAATTTAATCTGCAGGCACTGGGCATAAAAGCAATATCGATTGAAAATTTAATATTCATAATAGAGAAAGATGATATACCCATTGGAATCTCTGTAAATTTTCCTGATATAAATGAAGTTATAGAAGATTTTGACAGTAAATGGCCCTATATACCTTCAAAACATTTTTTTAATCCAAGAGATTTAAGCAGAGATATTAAAATTTTTAATTTAATTCAAAAGAAACTTAAAACCGGTGGGTTTACAAGATTAAGAATTTTGCTGCTAGGGATTAAAAAAGAATTCAGGAAAGCAGGGATAGAGTCTAAAGTATTTTTCAAGATAAACAGAGATGCAGTTAACCTGGGGTTTAAGTATGCTTCAGGTTCACAGCTGGCTGATATAAACCTTGATATAATAAATCCTATTTTTAGACTTGGAAAAGTAGCTTTTACCTGGAGAGTTTATGGTCTTGATATTTAAGCATTACAAAATAAAATATTTATAAAAAATATAAAAATAAATTAAAGATAAGGAGCAGTAAATGAAAAAAGCAATGATTTTAATCCTGGCATTAATTTTCGCCCTGGGCCTGATCCCGATTTCTTCTGCCTGTACACCGGAACTGGTATTTGAGGATATAGTAATCTCTTCGGGCATAGAAGTGGATACAAACGAACCTCTGGATACAAAGACTGAATTTGAAGCATCGGCAGAACACATATATGCAACAATAAAGTTTTCAGGTGTCAAAGGTGGAGATAACTGGAGATTCAAATGGACAAATCTGGATACCGGAGAAACGGTGCTGGATAAAGAAGGTCGGTATGATATGGATCAGGAAGAAAAATATATGGAAGGTATTGTTGAAACCGATATTTATCCACTGGATGAATCCTCTCTTATCCCGGCCGGAGATTATAAAGTAGAATTTTATAACAACGGGGAACTTGTCAAAACAACAACCTTTAAGGTAAATAAACCAGAGGTCAGTATAATAGAGGTCCTGCTGGCAAACCAGGTTGATCAAGATTATGTACCTGTTTCAATAACACAGGAGTTCAATTCTAACGAAACCGTTTATGCCTGCGTGCAGGTCAATTATCAAACTGCCGGAAATATTTTAAAGGCACAATGGAAATCAAGTGCAGACGAACTGCTATGGGAGGACAGCATCGAACTATCGGAATATTCCAGTCCATCATATATAACTTTTTGGTTCCCACCGGAAGCAGAAGTCATTCCAGCGGGCAGTTACAAAGTTGAAATATACCTAAATGATAGTTTGCACGGTTCATTTGATTTTGAGGTTACTGAAGAAGTGGCAGAAGCTACTGTTACATTTGATCAGGGCAATGAGTATTCAAGCACCGATTTCGGATTTACGATAACGATACCAGACAACTGGACCTATGGGGAAAGCAAAACAGCACAAGTGGTCGACTTAAGTATTGTTCCCCCTTCTCAAGATATACAAGTAGGATTGCTGTTTAAGGCAGTAAATCCGAAACCTGATTCACCTTACGAAGACTTCGCTGATAATGACTCGGCAAATTTCGCCGAGCAGCAGGGCTGGACTTTTGTTGAAAAGTTTAAAAACGATGCGGTTTTGGAAAATGGCACTCCCTGCAAGGAATACTCTTACAGCTACACAGATAATGATAATAACAATTGGGTAATAGGTTACTGTTTTGCTGAAAATAAGGATAAATTATATTTACTCATACTTATTACAGATGAAAGAAGCAGCATTATTGGTCTTGATGCTTATGTTGGAATATTGAATTCACTAATCTTTAATTAGAGTTATTAAGGTAGTGGGGTTCATCCCACTACCTTAATTTTATATTTATAATACGAAAATCCTTTTAAATACCCACTTCATACATTAAGACACTAAAAGTAAATTCTTGTAAATCTTTTTTTACTGATCTCCTATGACCTGTATAAAAACCTCACGTGAACGGGGTCTATTATCATGGTCAATAACGACTATCTGCTGCCAGGTCCCAAGAACCGGTCTGCCATCTGACAGCGGCAGACAGATA
>CAZYQD010000072.1:3836-5207 GCA_964649405.1 uncultured Actinomycetota bacterium | reverse complement strand
GCGGCTCGCAGAAATAATCAAAAGTCCCCTTCTCGTTAAAAGTATAACTAAATGTCGAGCCGCTGCTTATATTTCCGCTGTCAAAAAGCCCTGATTTATTATCTCTTACTCCGCTTACTACCGTATGAGCGGCGCCATCTTCATTTACCCAGGTGACAGTAGTCCCCTGTTTTATGGTCACCATATCAGGATTAAATTTAAAACTTCTCATTTCTATCTGGATTTCATCTCCATTTTGCGCATTTGTATCATCCTGACCATCTTCTGTCCCGGAAACAGACTGATCCGAACCACTCATGCAGGAAACTGACACAAGCAGCAATGGCAGCACTGTTAAAACAACTATTAATCCTAAAACTCTATTAGATATTTTCATCTTTACACCCTCTACTAAAAATTTTCATATTTTAATATTGAACCCAATATCCTATCCGGATATATCAAGTCTTTTAGAACTCTGCCATAATCCATGTATATTACAATAAGAGGAAGCCAGAAGAGTCCCCGGTTTATCAGTTTTAAATATCAGGGTACCCTTGTGGTTTGTATATATGGTACTGGTATCCGGGCCCTGAACAGAACTGCCATGTGCAGTAAATGTAAGTTCTCCGATCTGGATTGGATATTTCTCGCTATCAGGCAGAAAGTACAGAGATATCCACGTTATATGATGCTGTGTAGTATTAGGATGAGCTATTTCACTCCCTACGCCTATAGTCACCATTATTTGCTCCCCTTTTTGCGCTGTATCAGGAGCATCTATTACCGGAACATGTTTTTCTACTTTAAAGTCGGCACTTTGTAACAATTCATTTAATTCTGTCATTTGGTCTTCCTTTCCTTTAATATTAAAATTCAATTTATTTGGATACTTTACTTATCCAAACTTTCAACACTAAACTCTCTGTAGTGTTTTTAATTGCTCCATTTTTCTTTTAACAAAATTTATAAGAGAATTTAATACCTTATAGGAGGAGTTCCCTTTTGTGATAAATAAATCCATATTCATTTCCTGATACATCCTTTTTTTCTCATTATCGAAATCCATTATGACCAGGGACATTTCCGGAAAATATTTTTTAAAGGAAACAATCTCATTTTTGATGTCTATGTCAATAAAATCTCCATCTATTAACAATATATCCGGTTTTACGGTTTCTAATGCTTCACTTAAATCTCTGCGACTGGAAACTTCCTCTATATGGCCTATCTGGTTTATCTCTGTTTCCAGAAGAAGTCTCAAAGCAGATAAAAGGTTTTTTCTTTCCACAGCAATTAAAATATTCATGTGATTATTATAAGTTTAAATATTCAGTATGATAACGGCAGTAAGTCTAGAATTATGCTGGTCTTTGGACCAGTTTATCTTAA
>CAZYQD010000072.1:0-3736 GCA_964649405.1 uncultured Actinomycetota bacterium | reverse complement strand
ATGATAACGGCAGTAAGTCTAGAATTATGCTGGTCTTTGGACCAGTTTATCTTAAGCCTGAGGAATAATTTTAGGCTTTATTGATTTATTGAAGTTTTTTATTTCCCTTAAGATCCAGCCTGTTGTAATTGCTATAGAAAGAAAATCCGAAACAGGAACAGATAACCATACACCGTTCAAGCCAAAAATCAGAGGTAAAAGAAAAGCGGCAGGGATTAAAAACAATACCTGCCTCGACATGGTCAAAATAAGAGCAGGGGCAACTTTTCCAATAGCCTGAAACATTCCTCCTCCAAGCATTTGAACTCCGATAAAGGGGAAGCATATTATAACTATTCTCAAAATACCGATCCCTTCGCTTATTAAGTGGGCATCATTACTAAAAAAGCTGATCACAAATGCAGGGAAGATCATCATGACCAAAAATCCGGATCCTGCAATGGCAACTGTCCAACCTATTGCTATACCAAGCACTTTTTTGATTCTGGGATAAAGTTTTGCTCCGTAATTGAATCCAACAATAGTACAAAATCCCTGAGTGATCCCTAACAGAGGCATCTGGATCAAGCTTAACATCCTGAGTCCGATTCCCATTATGGCAATATAAAGATCACCTCCATAGAAACGCAGAAGCCTGTTAAAAATCATGATTATTATACTGGCCGTTGCCGAATTTATAAAAGAGGGGAAACCAATGAAAAGAATTTCTTTCATGACAGAAAATTTTATTTTAAATACAGATAGCTTCAACTTGAAGACACTGTTGCCAAAAATAATGTATAAGAAAACATATATCGTACTGATTACCTGGCTAATAACAGTGGCAATAGCTGCACCCCTGACACCCATATGAAAAACAAAGATAAAAATAGGATCGAGAATAATATTAAGTACCGCACCTATTGCCATTACATACATAGCTGCCCTGGGATTTCCTTCGGCCCTTATAAAATTATTGCTGCTTATGGAAAAAGAAAGGAAAACAAAACCAATCAGTATTATGTAGGCATAATCTCTGGCATAAGGCAGTACCTGTGCCGATGCTCCAAAAAATACCAGGAACTTTTCCATAAAAGCATAAAATATGGCCATGCAGACAGCACTTATCATAAGATTGAGAATAAAAGCATTTCCGAAGGTATTCTGTGCGATATTTTTTTTATTTCTTCCCAGAGCTCTTGAAATTATAGATGAGCTTCCGACACCTATCATCATACCTATACCCATTATGATAAACTGTATGGGCAATACTATCGAAAGTGCCGCTATGGCAAGTGAACCTACACCTTTACCTACAAATATTGTATCCGTAATATTATAAAAAGCAGCTGATACCATTCCGACGATAGCAGGTGCCGAAAATTTAAACAGTAAACTGTTTATATTGCCGTGCAGCAACAATTCTCTTTTAGATTTCATGTTCTTGCATCATAACGATTTCAACAGCTGACATTAACAACAATCAAACTATATATGCTAATTATTGATTCAGGATATTCTGGAAAAACTGATTTTTTTCTGCTTCGTTATAACCAACAGCGCTTGATTTTCCAAACCACTGGGGCCAGGAATTAAATGTGCTTATATTTATATCTTCCCTTTTTAATGAAAGCATCACAGGTAGTATCTGAGTAGCCTGATCCAATGATACATTCGTCCAGACATATTGCCCCATTAAACCAAGAAAACCAGCCAGATTTCCGGCATTTATCATAGATCTTTTTTGCAGAAGTAAATCAGCAAGAAGCATTGCCGACTGTCTCTCCCTTGAATAAGCTCCTCCTCCATAAAGAGATCTTCCATGTCTTGCCCTACTAAGAGCAAGTGCCTGGGCTCCATTTATATGATGTGTTCCGGCAGTCAGGTAACAACCCGAAAACGAATCAGCAATATTTTCTTCGACAGTTACATCAACACCGCCGAAATAATCGATAAGAGGCGCAAATCCATCAAAATCAGTGATGACATAAAAATCTATCTTTGCTCCGGTAAATCCCTCGAATGCACTTATTGCGCCGGCATTACCGCGTGACGCATGGTACCCATTGATTTTTCGTCCCCCGTACCAGGTATCCCTCGGTATTGTCACAAGATATACTTTTTTTGTATCAAGATTCATGTGAACAAAAATATTTATATCGGTTCTGCCATTTACCCGGCCTCCGGGTCTGTCAAAAGCACTGTCATCTCCCCAGATCATGAAATTGACTTTCCTTCCTGCCTGAAAACCTGACGCACCGCCTGAACTGTAACCTGAACCGGTAGCAGTTGTGGCAGTGGTAGTAGCAGCAGCAGTTGTAGTTGTCGTAGTTGAAGCGCCTGCATAGGGTTTGATGCCATAACTGTTACAGAGATCTGAAAATTCCTGAGATTTCAGAAATCCATCCAGAACAGCTTCCCGGCTCGTTCCACTTGACAGTTTTCCCAGCCAAATATTAAAACCACTGGCATCGGGTTCACGATCAAAAAATGCTCTGTAAAGTATTGTCACGAATTCTTCGTTTGAATGATTTTTTGCTTTGAACTCTTCACTTAAGATAAAACCTGTTGCAACATCTGCGCCTGTTTGGTAACCGCTTATAAGACGTCCAGCCCATTCATTCAACCCTCCCGTATCCGGTTGTCTTTCCAGACATTGCACGTAAAAACGTGTAACAAAACCCTGCACCTGCTCAGCTGAACCGCCGCTAAGGATTGTGGGGAAAATAGTTATGACTAAGATTCCTACCAATACGACTATCAGAATGTATTTGGTCCTGGAAAGTATTTTTTTCACCATGACTTACTCCTTTTTAAAATTAAATTACATTTTTTTAAGTAAAAATTTCCTACTATTATACAATCATTCTTTACAGGTTAAAAACATTAAATATATTTTTTTAATAAGGACCCGTAAATCTTATTCATTCCAAGCCTTGTAAGGGCAAAATCATATTTTACAGGATCACTTTCATCAAGCTTTCTTAATGCATCCGTTATCTCCAGAGCTGTTTTGATATCGGCCTGTTTTCTTGTTGTAAAACCAAGTCCTGATGAAATTCTATACATATGGGTATCAAGCGGGACAATTAATTTTGATCTTGGCACCCCGATCCATCCCCCCGGATCCACATTGTCTTTACGTACCATCCAGCGCAGATAAAGATTCAACCTCTTGAATGCGCTTCCGCCTATCGGTGAAGGTATGAGGCTATCACACCTGTTTTCAGTAGAAAGATTAAGATTTTTTGCAAAATCCAGAGCAGCAGAAAGAATCGTTTTTTCTTCTTCTTTCATACCCTGTAAAAAACATGCATTTAATGACCCGTATCTAGTTATTGCATTTTTTATATTTATAAGAAGACATGATAATTCACGGCCAGTTGTAAATCTGTGCTTAAAATCTTTAAAGGTATCATAAATCATATCAGGAGAAGATCCTTTTAAAAATAAATATGGGCCCGGTGTCATTCTTTCCAATACCAGCTTTACACTTTTCAATATCTGAGCCACTCTCCCATATGCAAGTACTGAAGCAATAAGCCCCGCAATTTCGCGGTCGCCCGTATTTTCATAATCATATAAAAATTCCAACGGATCAGGATGGATGAACTTCCTGTCATTATAACTTGAATATAGATTATCGAGTTCTTCTTTAAGTCCGGCGATCCTCGTCTTAACGTTGATTTCTTTTTTCATTTTTTGTTGATTAAAGGAAACTTTTTAACCTTTAATCTTTAATAGAATTTTCTCTGTG
>CAZYQD010000071.1:2878-5224 GCA_964649405.1 uncultured Actinomycetota bacterium | reverse complement strand
GCAGCCTGTTTGAAGGGACCAAATATTCTTAAATCTTTTTTGTAGAAACAATCGACTATTCCTTCTACGAGCGGCGCTTCCGGACCGACTACTGTCAAATCTATTTTCTTGTCTTCAGCAAACTTCAGGAGTTCGTTGAAATCATTTTTTGTTGTTTTTATATCAATACACTCGGCAATCTCACCAATGCCGCCGTTCCCCGGAACCGCATATATTTTTTCTACAAGAGGACTTTTTGAAATTTTCCAGACCAGACAATGCTCCCGGCCCCCGCTGCCTATGACCAGTACTTTCAACTTGATCCTTCTATTGTATTTATTAAATTATAAGAGTCGATCTTCCTGTCTGATCGAATAATCTGCCTTTAAGGTTATCATCTCTCAGGATGATTTTACTTCTTTCGGCTCCCACACTTATCATAGATACCGGTACCTTTATAATTTTTTCGATATTCTTTATATAATCCTGAGCAGACCCGGGCAGATCCTCAAAATTTCTTACCCTGCTTATATCCTCATCCCAGCATTCAAATTCTTCATATATTGGCTGACATTTATGCATGATCGTCTGATGACTGGGCATATTATTATAAATCTTTCCCTCATATTTATAACCGGTACAAATCTTTATTTTTTTCAGGCCCGTGAGCACGTCAAGCTTGGTAAGCGCAACGCTATCGATTGTGTTTACCATTACCGAATATTTCAATATGACCGTATCCAGCCATCCGCATCTTCTTGGCCTTCCCGTGGTGGTTCCGTACTCTTGACCCTTCTCCCTCATATAGTCGCCTATCTTACTGGTGTCTTCGGTAGGAAAAGGACCTGAGCCAACTCTTGTTGTGTATGCTTTAGTTACGCCGATTATTTCATCCAACCTTCCAGGACCGACTCCTGCTCCTATACAAATACCACCTGCAACTGTAGAAGAAGAGGTCACATAGGGATAAGTTCCATGATCGATATCAAGCATCGTACCCTGTGCACCTTCGAACAGCACCTTCTTGTTCCTGTCCAGAGCTTCGCTTATAAGAAATGTGGTATCGACAATATATTTTTCGATTCGTTTCCCATATTTGACATATTCGGAAAAAACTTCGTCCGTATCAAGAGGGTCAAGTCCATAAATTTTTTCCAGTATCGCATTATTCAATTTCAGGGATTCTTCCAATTTTGTTCTGAATATTTTCAGATCCTGAAGATCCTGGGTCCTGATACCTGATCTCAATGCTTTATCCGCATATACAGGACCTATACCTTTATGTGTCGTACCGATTTTGGATTTACCCAATCTATGTTCGGCAGCTTTATCCAGCATTATGTGATAGGGCATAACCAGATGTGCATTGCAGCTTATTTTTAAATTATCGGTATTGATCCCCTTAGCTTCCAGGCTATCCAGTTCTTCTATCAAGACTTTCGGATTTAATACCACACCGTTACCTATAACACAGGTGACATCCGGATATAAAATTCCTGATGGAATAAGGTGGAGTCTGAATTCATCATTTCCTTTCACTACCGTGTGGCCGGCGTTGTTTCCACCCTGAAACCTTACTACCATATCCACACTGCTTGAAAGCATATCGACAATTCTACCTTTTCCTTCATCGCCCCATTGGGAACCAATAATAGCTATACCGGGCATTTCATTCACTCCTGTCTTCGGTTTGATAAGACTCGCTTAAATTTGTAAATAACGCAAATTTCTTATTGAATTGCAGATTCAATTTACCTGTGGGTCCATTTCTGTGCTTGGCAATCATAATCTCTGCTTTTCCTACATTTCCTTCTTCTTTCTCATAATATTCGTCTCTATATATAAATGTGACCACGTCGGCATCCTGTTCGATAGAACCTGATTCCCTTAGATCTGCCAGTATGGGTCTTTTATTCTCCCTTTTTTCTACTTCTCTTGAAAGCTGTGATACCGCTATTACCGGAATGTTCAGCTCCTTGGCAATACCTTTGAGGTTCTGAGATATTTCGGTTATCTCGAGTACCTTATTCCCCCTGTAATTCGTAGTTGACTGCATAAGCTGGAGGTAATCGACGATTATCAATTTTATATTATTGGTGCTTACCATCATGCGTGCCCTGGACCTGAGATCCATTACGGTCAAGAATGCAGTATCGTCAATAAATATTTTACAATCTGCCAGTTTCTCTACGGCTCTTGCAAGCTGTGTCCATTCATCATCCTTTATTTTTCCATCCCTTACTCTTTGCAGATCTATTTTTGATTCAGCACTCATCAATCTTAATGCCAATTGCTGTTTCGACATTTCCAATGAAAAAATAGCTATAGGAAGTTTCTCTCTCATGGCTATATGCCTTGCTACGCCAA
>CAZYQD010000071.1:0-2778 GCA_964649405.1 uncultured Actinomycetota bacterium | reverse complement strand
ATTTCGGTAGCAGCATAAATCAATTTTCTCAAGATAGAATGACTTCTTACGATCTGGGCATAATACTGAGCATTGGCCGCAAGAGGAATATTGCTTATAAGAGAATGGATAAAAGTTTTACCTCCCACCTCATCAAGCAGACCTTTTTTATTGAGCAGGTCTGCCACTGTTATTGGATCGGCGGGTTCTCCTTTTATATACAATTCTATTATTGTATTAAAGACTTCCTGGTTGGATTTTCTATAAAAATCTTCTGAAGCTACTACTTCGATTACCGAAACTATAGCATCTCTTGAAATCAACATAGAACCAAGAAGGGATTCTTCGGCTTCTATATTATAAGGAGGTATTCTCTCTAATTTACTGGTATCAAGAGGATAAAGTTTTCCTTCTTTTTTGATTTGCTCTTGCATAAGTTACTTATTTTTGTCTTTGGACTTGGATTTGGGTTTTTCCTTTTTTTCTTCCTCTGGTTCTCCTTTTTCAGGACTTTCTTCGCTTCCGGTATCCTGTTTGTCTTCTTTACCTTTCTTTTTATCTTTAACTTTCTCTTTTTCTTTTCCTTCTACTTCTACTTGTTTTTCTTCTTCTGCCTGGTCTCCGGTTTTTTCCTTTTCTGCCTTATGCGCTTCGATTAATTCCTTTGATTCTTCATCCGGTTCCACTTTTACTTTTACGGAACTTTTGACTTCTTTATATAACTTTAGTTCTATATCATATTCGCCCAATTCTTTGATATGTTCCTGCATATCTATTTTTTTCCTGTCTATTTCGATCTTTCTATCTTCAAATATTTTTTCTGCGATATCTTTATTTGTTATTGATCCATAAAGTTTTCCCTCCTCGCCGGTTTTCACAATAAAAGTTACCTCCAGCGAACCCAGCTTCCCGGCAAGGTCTTCCGCTTCTTTTATATTTCTGGCCTCCACTTTTATAGCAGCTTTCTTTACCAGTTCCATCTGGTTTATATTACCCCTGGTAGCAGGTAACGCTACGCCGTTGGGTATTAAATAATTATTTGCATAGCCGGATTTTACTTCAACAATATCTCCTACGTCCCCCAATTTTTCATAATATTTAGCAAGTATGACTTTCAAATTTTCCTCCTATCTTCTACTTCAAAACTACTATCCCTTTTTATCTTCAAAAAATTACCTTAAAAAATCAACAGGTCCCGATACTCCAAAATTAATATAGCCAGGTATAATATCCCCGGGAAAAATGTCATAAAGTGGTTTTAATTCTACTACGGGGAAAACTCACCAAAAGATCGGATTATCTTTTAAAATAAGGCATAAGAGCAATCACTCTTGCTCTTTTTACAGCCATGGCTATTTTTCTCTGGTGCTGTACGCAATTTCCTGTAGATCTTTTTGGTCTTATCTTGCCTTTATCCGAAATAAATTTTTCAAGCAAGCTTGTATTCTTATAATCTATATTTTCAATATTTTCCTTGCAGAAATAACAGAATCTCTTTCTCTGCCTTAAATTAAGCATAGAACCACTTGCACTTCTGCTTGCACTTTTGAGATTTCTTTCGTTTCTGTCATTTTTATTTTTTCTAGCCAATTAAAGTCTCTCCTTTTATTTAAGTTAAACCATATTTAAAATGGTATATCCTCATCGCTAAAGTCAGCTTCTTCTATACTGCCTCCACCGGATACACCTTCTGTCGATACTTTTCCGCTTGATACTCCTTCTTCAGCCTTTGGATTTTTCTCGATTTTGCATGATGCAAACTCCAGACTGGGTGCCACAACGCTGGCAACTATTCTTACCGTAGATCTTTTCTGACCCTCCTTGCTTTCCCAGCTATCCTGAGAAAGTCTGCCCGTAACCAGTACCCTGTCCCCTTTGTTTAAGCTTTCAGCACAGTTCTCAGCCAGTTTATACCAGGCAGTAACGTTAAAGAAGTCAACCTGGGTTTCCCACTCACCGGAAGTCTTGTTCTGAATGTTCCGGTTAACAGCCAATCCGAAGCTCACCACCGCAGTACCATTCGGAGTGAATCTAAGTTCGGGGTCCCTTGTTAAATTTCCAAGAATAGTTATATTATTGACACCAAAAGCCATGATAATCCACCTTCTTTTGATCAGTTTATAATCATTTAAGACTGCTCGCTTTTTACGATGAGGTGACGCAGTATCTTATCATTGATTTTATTTACTCTATCCAGTTCAGAAATAGCAGCGTTTTTGCCGTTAAAATAGATTATGATATAGCAACCGCTCTCCTGTTTTTTTATAGGATATGCTAGCTTCCGGATTCCCCATTTATCGATATCGGAAATCTTACCTTTTTCTTTCTCGATTATTGAGGTAATTTTGGATAATTCTGTATCGATAGCTTCTTCTTCAAGTGATGGTTCAAATATGACCACTAACTCATAATTTCTCAATCTTTGATCCTCCTATGGACTAATTTTAAAAATTAGGTTCTGCCGGTAAAGCAGAACAGAAAGATAATAAGATAAAAAAGATTTTTTTAATTTTTCGCCCTTATTACCACTAGGGATATTATAACATTTGAAATCAATAATCAATAATTAATTATAGTGAAATTTTTTATAAAAAAAGTTTTTTATCATTTGTCTTTAAGACCACTATAGACTTCGATGACTTTATCTTCACTCTCATCATATAAAGGCTTGAGATGGCCCGTATAATTTATTGCCGAGACATATGGAAACCCTTTATCAATCACCACAATATTTATTGCTCCCTGTCTCTGGATTATGGATCTCCACCTGGACAGGGGTATTTGAAGCCAGTTTACCAG
>CAZYQD010000070.1:0-5292 GCA_964649405.1 uncultured Actinomycetota bacterium | reverse complement strand
TCTATGGGGTTGAGCCGTGCGGCGCGCATAGCCGGATAGATCCCGAAGAAGAGGCCCACTATTGTCGAGAAACTGAGAGCAATGATTATAGGTAAAGTAGTGATAGATGTATCCAGAACCGTATAATTGCTTATAAGAACCGAAATCAGGACAGCGAAAAGAATACCAATAATGCCTCCGGTTATACTCAATACGATACTTTCAACCAGGAACTGAATAAGTATATCTCTGTTTTTGGCTCCTATTGCTTTTCTTATGCCGATTTCCCTGGTCCTTTCGGTAACCGAAACCAGCATTATATTCATGATTCCGATACCGCCCACCAGAAGTGAAATACTGGCAATACCTGCAATAACCACGGTGAAGATATTTGTAATAGTACTTATGACATCAAGGATCTGCGTCTGGTTTCGAACGCTGAAATCTTCATTTTCACCGAATTTTATACCTCTATGTTTTCTCAATATGGATTCTATCTCTTCCGAGGCCTCATCTATGTCTTCTTCACTGGTACTCTGGGCCAGGATCATATTGTATGAATCCAGTCCATATAATTTGTTCTGTGCGGTAGTAACCGGTATGCTGATGAAATCATCCTGGTCATTTCCGAATGTATCGGTTCCTCTGGATTCAAGTGTACCAATCACCTTAAAATTTTTGCCGTCAATTTTGATTATTTTACCTATTGGATCTATCTTTCCGAATAATTTGTCTATAACTGTCTGGCCGATTACTGCTACATTTGAAGCATTAGAGACATCGCTTTTACTGTAGAACTTACCTTTTTCCACATTCATGTTATAGAGTTCCCGACCATTTTCTGTGGAAGCGTATATAGTGGATTGGATACTGCTGTTTGAATATAAAATAATGGATGAATTGAATACGACCGGTGCTGCCCCGGTTATTAAAGTTGCCTCTCTTTCTATTGCCTGGAGGTCATCCGCTTTCAGTTTTACCTGCTGTCCCGCCAGCATAAATCTTGCACCCAGGTTATTTTCTTCCCCTGAATTACCTGGAGTTATTATAATAAGATTCGAGCCGATGCCCTGGACACTCTGTATCACCGACTGCTGTGCGCCGGCGCCTATTGAAAGCATGGCCACCACGGCCCCTACTCCAATGATAATACCAAGCATGGTAAGAAAAGATCGAAGCTTATTTAAAAATAGAGCCTGAAAGGCAATTCTTATATTTTCCAGTAGTCTTTTCATAGTTTTAAACTGTATATTTTTCTACAAGTCTGTCTTCAAGTCTCGGCATCTCTCTTAAAATTTCTTCAGCAGAAAGCTGTTTTTTGACCTCTTCCTGCCCGTGGATGATGCCATCTCTCAAATAAATGATTTTGTGGGTATGCTTTGCTATATCCAGCTCATGGGTGACCAGTATAATCGTTTTTCCCTGATCGTTAAGTTTTTGAAAGATAAGCATTATTTCTTCTCCGGTCCTGGAATCAAGGTTCCCGGTAGGTTCATCGGCCAGGATTATGGATGGCTGATTTACAAGAGCTCTTGCAATGGCGACTCTCTGCTTCTCTCCTCCTGAAAGTTCACTGGGTCTGTGCTTTATCCAACCTGACAGTCCCACAGATTCTATTGCCTCCAGTATTTTCTTTTTCTTATTTACAATTCTATCTTTGGAATAGATCATAGGAAGCTCAACATTTCCATAGATATTCGTTCTGGAAAGGAGGTTGAATGTCTGAAAAACAAAACCCACTTCTTTATTTCTTATACCTGCAAGCTCGTTATCATTCAGTTTACTTATGTCAATATTATTAAGAAAATACTGGCCTGAGGTCGGCGTGTCGAGACATCCGATGATGTTCATCAGAGTTGATTTCCCCGAACCCGAGGGCCCCATAATTGCCACAAACTGGCCTCTTTCTATCTCAAGATTTATACCCCGAAGCGCATTTACTTTGATATTTCCTATCCTGTAGATCTTTGTTATATCTATTGTTTTTATAACGGTATCCTGATTGATATCTACCATCATTTTTTACCTTAATGAGTTATTATGATTACTGAATCGGTGAAATTAAAACAGTGTCACCCTCATTCAGTCCTGATTTTATTTCGATAAAATCGAAGCTGTATATTCCAGTAGTGACTTCTACTTTTTCTACTTCACCATCTTCACCGGGGACATTTACATATGATTTCCCATCTTCTTCGAATACGGATTGCATGGGAACGTACAGAACATCTTCCGCACTGGAGGTGACTATATCAAGACTTGCTGAAAGGCCATATAAAAGTGTTGGGACATCTATCGCATCCGGTTTTACTATAAGCTCGAATGAAACAACCCCACCGATATTTGTTGAAATTGGTGATATTTCTGTTATTTTGCCTTCGAATTCGTTTTCAAAGTAAGCATCCAGTCTGATTACCACACCCTGCCCCACTTTTAAATTGACTATATCGGTTTCATTTACTTCCGCTTTTATAATAAAGACACTGCTTATTATAGAGATCGCAGGTACTCCCGGTCCGGCGTATTCACCTTTTCTGTAAGCAGAAGAAAGGACTATTCCGTCATAAGGCGCATAGATTATACTATTGGCTATATCCAAATTCACAAGATCAAGGTTTATTCTTGATAGTTGGAGCTGGCTTTCGGCCTGCGCAATATTTTTAGCGGTTATTCCGATCTGATGGGCTGCGGACTGGGTAGAAGAAAGGTTGGTCCAGTAGGCAGTAGATTGATTTATAATAGCCTGATTATATAGACCTTCAGCCGAATGTGACCCCGCGGATGCCTGTGAGATAAGTGCATCCGTGGAAAGGGCCCCTTCCTCTACAAGACTTAGATATTCATTGGCGTCTTCCAGGGAAGTCAGAGCATTTTGTACCGAAAGTTCTGAAAGCTTTTTATTTTCCTCTGCCATCTGTAAGGCTATATGATTTGCATCAAGTGCCTGCTGGTAACTTATTCTTGCAAGCGAGAGAGAATTTTCAGCTATTTTTAAATTTTCTTCTGCCTGGGAGACCAGAAGCTGCTGCCTGCTTGTGTCTATCTCTATTAGAATATCATCCTTTTTAAAAATATCTCCCTTTTCAAGGCTGTAGGTGACTTTTCCCGAAGCCATAAGGGAATAGCTGTTTTCTGTTTCACTTAATATATAACCGCTAGTGTTTACAGTTTGGATGACATCACCTCTGGCTACTTCGATAGTTTCCGTATCCTGGGCATCTCCAATTGCTCTGCATGCCAGGAGATTAAACATTGCTGTAATAATAATGACAGTGGCTGCGACAAGAATAATCTTTCTGATCGTTTTAATCATTATTTCATCTCCTACTTCCATCTGTATTCAAAATAGATATTTAAAGTTTTTTTAAACATTTTTATGTAAATCTTTTCAGACCAAATGCTATTTAACCAAATTTTTATTAAATTTTAAACATAGTTCCTATTAATTTTTAAAAGGGTAGTCAGCACCGGCACCAGAAATGATATCGGTATTATTGCTCACTTTTAATATTTTCTTCTTTATTGCGTTGCTCAAATCTTTCTTTAAACCTATTTCTGATCTCATCTCTGAGATAATAACTCTTATGTTTTTCGCGGTGCGGGTAAATACCGAATTTGAATAGTATATGAGATAACAACACTAATCCCCATGCCTGCCAGTACGTGATTTCTACAAGACCGAATATTGCAGGCATCAACCAGTTCCATAATAACATTACAAAGTAACCGAATAAAAATGCCATTGCAAATGCAAATACTAATCCGCCAGCTACTATACCAATAATTTGTATAGGTCTAAATCTTTTAAAATGTTCTTTAAAATAATACATAATTACCTCCCGGGCATTTAATATTTAAAATTCTTTAATTTATTTCTTAAATTTATTACTGCGTATCTTTTTCTTGCAAGAAGGGTATTAATTGAAATATTCATTTTTTTAGACATTTCCTTAAATGAGATCCCTTCAAACTCATTTGCAATAAAAACCTCTTTCTGTTCTTTCGGCAAATTATCAATGTTTTTAAATATCTCATCTTCGATTATGGCTCTGACGTAATCATCCTCGATATTTATCGACATATCTTCAATTATTTCTTCCAACACATGATTGCTTTCTTTATTATTAAGTGAAATCGTATTCAATCTTTTTTTCCGATACCAGTCTGTTATCTTATTCCGGGCAATTGCATATAGGTAACCCATCAAATTATCTATCGGCCCGAGAACATTAAAATTACTGAGAACCGAATAAAAGACATCCTGCAACAAATCTTCGGCTTCTTCCGGATCATTAACTCTAGACCTTATATAGCCGGCCAGTTTTTTATGCTCATCCTTATAAAACTTTTCAAGCTTGTCCTTCAAAAATTTTCTCCTATTTATATAGACGGATTTAATTAAAGATTATTGTAATGAATTTAGAAGTTTTTACAAAATAGTGCAAATAATTTTAAATAATTAATTTCAAAATGTAAAAAATGCTAATATAATGATTTGTATAAAATATACTTCAATTCAATGACCTTATGATCAATAGGTTATTGGAAAGTCATCATCAATATCGGGAAAGGAAGAATAATAATGAGTGATTGGACTGAAATTACCGGAATTTTCGCACGAGAGATCCTTGATTCAAGAGGCAACCCTACCATAGAGGTTGAAACGGTTCTGGATTGCGGAGCAATCGGAAGAGCATCGGTACCTTCGGGAGCATCTACCGGAGGATTCGAGGCAGTCGAATTAAGGGATAATGATAAAAAAAGATACCTGGGCAGGGGTGTCCAGAAGGCAGTAGATAATGTAAATTCTTTAATTGCTCCGGAACTTGAGGGTATGGACGCTATTTATCAGCGTGAGATAGACCGCGCTATGATAGATCTTGATAATACTGATAATAAATCCAAATTAGGAGCAAACGCAATACTTGGCGTATCTCTTTCTGTGGCAAAAGCTGCCGCAATAGCCCTCGACCTGCCTCTATATAAATATCTGGGCGGGGTTAATGCGCACGTTCTTCCTTCGCCAATGATGAATATTTTAAATGGCGGTAAGCATGCCGATAACACAGTTGACCTGCAGGAATTTATGATAATGCCCCTTGGTGCATCTTCATTCAGCGAGGCTTTAAGAATGGGAGTGGAAGTATTCCATAGTCTGAGAAATGTCCTGAAAAAAGACGGATTAAATACTTCAGTGGGCGACGAAGGCGGCTTTGCCCCCGATCTTAAGACTAATGAGGATGCAATAAAATATATAGTCAGGGCTATTGAGAATGCAGGCTTCAAACCCGGTAAAGATATCTATATTGCACT
>CAZYQD010000069.1:1848-5331 GCA_964649405.1 uncultured Actinomycetota bacterium | reverse complement strand
CAAAGATAATGGAGTAATATTAAGAAGCTTCATTTTTAGCCATAAAAGAGATTTTAATTATTGACATCGAATAAAGATAGTGCTAATTTATTACCCTGCGCTTTCTATTAATAAAAATAATGACTGGTGGATTATTTGAGGCAGATAACTATTTTTGAATGCACGGAATGTAAGAGAAGAAATTACAGTACCGAGAAAAATAAAAAAAATACACCTGACAGAATGGAACTTAAGAAATATTGCAAATGGTGTAAAAAGCATACTGTTCATAAGGAGACCAAATAGGGCTGTAGCTCCAATTGGTAGAGCACCGGTCTCCAAAACCGGGTGTTGGGGGTTCGAGTCCCTCCAGCCCTGCCAGAATTAGATATAAAATTTTAAGAATAATAGAAAGAATTGAGGTAAACATGCCAGTGGCATGTTTACGGGACTCGAAAAGACGGACTGAGTCGAAGACGAGGGAGTCTGCGGCTCTGCAGCGAACGGAGTGAGACGAAAGACCGAGTCCCTCCAGCCCTGCCAGAATTAAATATAAAATGTTAAGAATAATGGACCAGAAATCAAAAATATAAAGGACTATTCATAATGGCAAAAAGGAAAGTTTCAAGAAAATTTAAAGCAAAAGCGATGATGGAAAGGCAAATGCAGGAGAGAAAGCCCCCATCGCAGCCAAGGAAGAAATTTGACTTTAGGCAATTTATAAAGAAATTGCCTTCAAGAATTGCTAAATTTATAAGAGATGTAATACATGAATTAAAAAAGGTATCATGGCCCACCAGAAAAGCTCTTATAAATTACACTATCGTGGTTATAGTAACTATAGTTATTTTCGCAGTTATCCTTGGAGTTTTTGATCTTGGCTTTATAAGGGTGATTGAACTGTTAGCAAATATTTAATTGTTTGGTGATTTAATGAGACCTAGATGGTATGTAATAAATTCATATGCAGGTTATGAAAATAAAATAAAAACCAACCTGGAACACAGAATAGAATCCATGAATATGAGTAATAAGATTTTCGCTATATTCATACCCAAAGAAGATGTGGTTGAAATAAAGAGCGGGAAAAAAGAAATATCGTCTAAAAGAGTGCTTCCGGGTTATTTACTGGTAAAAATGCACCTGGATGATGATTCCTGGTATGTAGTACGAAATACTCCCGGGGTAACCGGTTTTGTCGGCAGAGAAGATAAACCTGTTCCTCTCTCGGATATTGAGGTAAAAAAGATAATGAAGAGACAGGATACAGAGAAACCCAAACCAAAGACTGATTTTGAGATAGGGCAACCCGTAAAAGTGACCACCGGACCATTTGCAAATTTTGACGGTACTATAAGCGAGATAAATATGGACCAGGGCAAACTGAAAGTTTTAGTTTCCATATTTGGAAGGCAGACACCTGTTGAATTGAATTTTAATCAGATATCAAAAATATAAGAGAAGATTGAAATATTTTTATTAAAATGTATAATACGGAATTATTTTACTTGAGGTAACCGGTTATGGCAAAAGAAGTTATAGCACAGATCAAACTGCAGATTCCTGCAGGACAGGCAAATCCTGCTCCTCCTGTTGGCCCTGCTCTTGGACAGCACGGCGTCAATATCATGGAATTCTGCAAAGCTTTTAATGAGAAGACAGCAAAAGAACAGGGAATGATCATTCCTGTTATCCTGACTGTATATAAAGACAGAAGTTTTACTTTTATTACCAAGACTCCGCCAGCGGTGGTTCTTATAAAAAAGGCTTTGAATCTGGAAAAGGGTTCAGCCGAACCCAATAGGGAAAAAGTCGGGGAGCTCTCAAGGAAGCAGGCAGAAGAGATAGCGAAGATCAAATTAAAGGATTTAAATGCCAGGACCATAGAAAATGCTGTAAAAATAATAGAAGGTACCGCCAAAAGTATGGGGATCAAGGTAGGTTCTTAATTAAATTGCTGTACCGTTAGATGAATAATCAAATTTATATGAAGTATTAAGATAAAAGGGGATAGGTTTTGAAGAGAGGTAAAAAATATACATCTAAATCGGAAAATCTTGATAGAAACAAGATGGTGGATCCAGGAGAAGCAATTGGTTGGATAAAAGAAAATCACTATGCAAATTTTGATGAGTCTGTAGATATCAGCGTAAATTTAGGTGTCGACCCCAGAAAAGCCGATCAAATAGTAAGAGGGACCATAGTTTTACCAAATGGTACCGGAAAGGCTCGAAGAGTGCTTGTTTTTGCACAGGGCGAGAAAGCCGATGAAGCAAAGAAAGCAGGAGCGGATTATATCGGTGGGGAAGATCTTGTTGATAAAATAAGTAAAGGATGGTTGGATTTTGAGGTTTGTATTGCGACTCCGGATATGATGAAGCATGTAGGGAAAGTAGCAAAAATTTTAGGGCCCAGGAAATTAATGCCCAATCCTAAGTCCGGAACGGTTACTTTTGAGTTAAAAAAAGCAATCGAGGATGTAAAAAAAGGAAAACTGGAATACAGGACAGATAAAAATGGAGTGGTACACAGCACTATCGGAAGAGTATCATTTGGCCTGAAAGAATTGGTAGAAAACTATGCGGCTCTAATTGATGCAATTATGAAGTCTAAACCGGCTTCAGCTAAAGGGAAATATGTGAAAAGTATTTATATTTCAGCAACAATGAGTCCGAGCATAAAGATCGATCCAAATAAAAGCATTGAGGTGATAGAGGCGGCATAAGGGAATTTATATAGATTAATAAAATACAGCCCTGGACAGTAGGTGTTGTTAAAAATATTTAATGACTTAATTTCCTACCGAGGTTGATTTAAAAAAGATTAAGTCGACCTTAAACAAATGGGGTCGATTTTATTTTAGCTTTTTAAAAATATAGGAAGTGGAGGTCGATGTGGCAAAGCAAGAAAAAATAGATAAAGTAGGTGAATTAAAAGAGGCATTTAAAAACAGTCATGGTCTTATTTTTACTGATCATAGCGGGCTTAAGGCTGAAGATGCGGTAAAGGTCAGGGACAGGCTGGTGGAAGTGAATTCATATCTTAAAATAATAAAGAACACACTTGCTCTTATTGCGGCTAAAGATGTTTTTGAAGATTTAAATCTTGAAGAGGTATTAAAAGGTCCGACAAGTATTGTCGTAAGTGGCGAGGATATGATTTCTACCGCCAGGGTACTGGAGAATTTTTCAAAAGACCTGGAAGTATTAAAAATAAAAGCAGGAATATTCGAAAATAGACTTTTAAGTCCAGAAGAAATCGAGAAGTTTGCCAGCTTGCCTGGAAGAGATGTACTGCTTACCAATCTGGCAATAACGATTAAGTCTCCGATAACCAGGTTAGTCAATGTTTTAAGTACTCTTACCAGTAATCTGGTATTGGTTTTGAGCGCAATTAAAGAAATAAAGAGAAATGTAAATTAAAGGGGGAACAATGGCCGAAACAAAAAAAACGGATGATAAAGCAGAAGAAAAAGTTGAAGTAAAAAAAGTTGAAGAAGTAAAA
>CAZYQD010000069.1:0-1748 GCA_964649405.1 uncultured Actinomycetota bacterium | reverse complement strand
AAGTTGAAGAAGTAAAAGAAGTTGAAGAAGTAAAAGAAAAAGAAGAAGCAGAAGAAAAGGTAGAAGAAAAAGTTGAAAAAGTAGAAAAAGAAGACAAAAGTAAGGAAAAACCAAAAATGAGTGAAGAAAAAAAGGAAACCGTTAAAGTCAAAGAAAAAAGCACTGTTAAGAGCAAAGTTATTACTGAAATTCTGAGTGCCATCGAAAAGATGACTGTCCTTGAACTTTCCGAGCTTGTAAAGGCTCTTGAGGAAAAATTTGAAGTTAGCGCTAAAGCGGTATCGGCTGCAGTTTCTGTTTCCGGAGGCGGAGCTGTTACAGCTCAGGGCGCAGCAGCTGTCGAAGAACAAACGGAATTCGATGTCCACCTAAAATCAGCCGGAGAAAAGAAAATCCAGGTTATAAAGGTAGTAAGATCTTTAACAAGTCTTGGTCTGAAAGAAGCCAAAGATCTGGTTGATAAAGCGCCAAATATAGTAAAAGAAAAGGTTTCAAAAGAAGAAGCCGAAAACATAAAGAAACAGCTGGAAGAGGCTGGCGCTGAAGTAGAAATAAAGTAATCGGTAAAAATAGTAAAAAAATAGTTTCTAAAAATAGTTGTTAACATTTTTATGTGCGTGTTGGCGTACATAAATTCATACATCTATCATTTAAAAAACTCTATTACCTTCAGATATTCAAAAGAATTAGTTGACTATTGGTTTATATTTGATAAACTAGTTGTTTGCTAGTTTTTCCTGATAAAAAATACCAATGCTATTTTTAAACGGTTTTTTCCAATGCAAAGGGGTTAGATATTAATTTAGTCGCATCCCTTTTACCGCTTTACTAAACTTAGAATATTTTAAAGAGGAGAACAAATTAATGCAAAAAATCAAAAGAATCCAGAGATATAATTTTGGAAAAATCCCAAAATTAACAGATATGCCCCATCTACTGGATATACAGAGAAAAGCCTTTCAATGGTTCCAGGAAGAAGGGCTGTTGGAAGTTCTTAAAGATATTTCCCCTATTGAAGATTTTACAGGCAACATGTCGCTTGAATTTATAAGCCATAGTTTTGATAATGTCAATTCCACTCCTGACGAATGCAAGATGCAGGATATGTCTTATACCGCCCCGCTAAAAGTTCTTTCGAGATTTATAAACAAAGAAACCGGCGAAATAAAAGAGCAGGAAGTCTTTATGGGAGATTTTCCCATGATGACTGATAAAGGGACTTTTATAATCAATGGAACGGAGAGAGTTGTAGTATCTCAGCTAGTCCGTTCTCCGGGTGTATATTTTGATACTGATATAGATAAAAAAACCGAAATAGACATCTATATGTGTAAAGTCATACCCACAAGAGGTTCATGGATTGAGATCGAAACTGACAAAAGAAACGTTGCCTATGTAAGGATCGACAGGAGAAGGAAATTTCTGCTTACTATTTTCTTGAAATCCGTAGGTTTCGGTAGCAATGACGACTTACTAAGCATCTTTGGTGCATATGATAAAAAAGGTTGCATTAAAAACACTCTGGATAAAGATTTTACCGAGACAGACGAAGAGGCATTGATCGAGATTTATAAAAAATTAAGACCCGGAGAACCACCCACGGTCGAGAGTTCCAGAAACCTGATAAACTCATTGTTTTTCAATCCAAAAAGATATGATTTTGGAAAAGTAGGGCGGTATAAAATAGATCAAAAATTAACGGATGAAACAGATAAAGATATCTTAAACAAGATAAAGGCTATTAATAC
>CAZYQD010000068.1:2718-5384 GCA_964649405.1 uncultured Actinomycetota bacterium | reverse complement strand
ACTTTAAAATACCCGCTAAAAAGCCGGTAACAAACCTGCTAACATGATAAACCACAAATAAATTACAGCCTACAGTTAACTTAGTGCTCCAGAAAATCCCTCAAAACACCGCTTCTATTTGGATGCCTGAGCTTTCCCAAAGCTTTAAATTCTATTTGTCTAATTCTTTCTCTGGTAACTCCAAACTCCCTGCCCACTTCTTCAAGAGTTCTGGGATGTCCATCCTGAAGCCCGAACCTTAACTGGATAATTTTTCTTTCCCTATGGTTTAATGTATTTAAAACTTCCTGAAGCTGTTCCTGAAGCATAGTAAAGGAAGCGGCATCAGAGGGCGCTTCTACTTCCGAATCCTCTATAAAATCGCCAAGGTTACTTTCACCTTCTTCACCTATGGGAGTTTCAAATGAAATAGGATGCTGGCTTATTTTAATTATTTCCCTTATCTTGCCGGGGGTAAAATCCATTTTCTTTGAAATCTCTTCAGGTGAAGGATCCCTGCCAAGTTCTTGAAGCAATTGTCTCTGGACCCTGACTAATTTATTAATGTTCTCTATCATATGAACCGGGATTCTAATAGTTCTGGCCTGATCAGCCAAAGCTCTTGTAATGGCCTGTCTTATCCACCAGGTTGCGTAAGTAGAAAATTTAAAACCTCTCCTGTAATCAAATTTCTCTACCGCCTTTATCAGTCCAAGATTTCCTTCCTGTATGAGGTCTAAAAAAAGCAAACCTCTTCCAAAATACTTTTTGGCGATACTTACCACCAGTCTCAGGTTCGCCTCCACCAGCAATTGTCTTGCTGCTAAGTTCCCCGCTACATTTTTTTTTGCCAGCTGCACTTCTTCAAAAGCAGTAAGAAGCCTAACTTTTCCAATTTCCTTAAGGTACATTCTAACCGGATCATTTGTAGGAGATTTAATAGTAAGATCCAGCCCTTTGCCTAAAACCTCCCCCTCACCTTTTTTACCCGAACCTTCACTGTTAATATCTTCATCATCTTCGTTTACAATTTCTATTCCCAGGTTTTGAATAACATCATAAATGTTTTCAATCTGCTCTTTGGAAAGTTCTATATCTGAAAGTGTTTCAGTAATTTCTTCAATGGTAAGCAAGCCATCTACCGTACCTTTTCTAATCAGTATCTTTACTTCTTCTATTTTAAATTCTGATCCTCTTTTAATTTCTAATCACCTTGATCTTTATAAACAACTTAAACTTTTTAATCTTTATTAGGTAAGAATTACGAAGGTTCCTGGATTCGGGACTATGGATAAAACAATAAGCAACATCTTGCCTTTAATTAAGAATTCTAAAAAACCTACCTAACCCTTCTTCTTATTTTTCTTAACTTATAATTAAGATCATCTTTAGGTGTATTCCGGTAGTTGCCACTTCTTCTGTTTCCGTCAAAACTTCTATTTTTCTGGGGTTTAGCTTCATTTACCACAATAGTCCTTTCTTTAAAACTACCTTGGTTAAGTTTTTCTATAGCTTTAGCTGCCTCTTCCTCGGTTCCCATTTCTACGAATCCAAAACCTTTTGACTTACCATCCAGACTTTTAATTACTTTTGCATAGGTTACACTTCCTTCACTTGAGAATAATTCCTCCAGCTCTTTGTCTGTGGCAGAGTATCCCAGATTGCCTACATATAGTCTTTTATTCACTCCGACTTCCTTTCATTTTGTTAAAAATTATCTTTATACAAGAAAAAACAGGAATAGTATAAATAATGTAAAAAACTCTGCCTTTATTTTGGAAGGTTTGCTAAAAAATGCGGATTCTTTATATCAAAACATTACTTAATAATAACTTTACTGTTCTTTTTTATTATACCATATAAAAGTATCAGCGCGTATTTATTATATATTATATTTCTAAACCAGTTTTTAGGTAAGAATACTTTCCAGCTGATTTCTGACAGGATAGTAGTTGTAGAAGATGAAGAAGGGAAAAAGGTTTTTGATGCTGTTAATCATCTTGAATATGATTTGAAAATTTTGTCAGAGTTTATGGATAAATTTTGTCTTATTTATGGAATAAAAAAATTTCGGGAATATTATCTTAATCTTTGATACAAATCAGAGTCAAAAAGTCTAACGCTGGCATTTTTTAAAAAATAGTGTGTAGTAGAGCAGGGAAGATTAGGAAGTAGCTAAACCGATATCTCAAAATCCTCTTTTGTGCTTATAGTTAAGATTCGACCTTTATTTAATGCGTGAACCAGCAACATTTTCCACTTCTAATAGTATATTATCATAATAAAAAAGAATAATGTGTTATAATAAAAACATATTCTTTAAGATAAGGAATATATATTTACATCTGTTTTCTCTAGTTCGATAAGAAGATATCCTCAAAAGATTATTCTATCCACCAGACAGAGACAGTACTGTAAAAAAGAAAGGTGGTGATAATAAATGGCAAAGAGATTATTTGTAGGAGGAATTTCTTTTAGCACAACAAGTTCCCAATTAGAAGATATTTTTTCTAAGATAGGTAAAGTTATTTCCTGTGATGTAATTAAAGATAGGGATACCGGTCAGAGCAAAGGATTCGGATTTATAGAAATGGAAAACGACAAAGAAGCAGATGAAGCTATCGAAAAGTTAAACGACACTGAGTTGGAAGGAAAAAAGATTGTTGTTAATGTTGCAAAACCAAGAG
>CAZYQD010000068.1:0-2618 GCA_964649405.1 uncultured Actinomycetota bacterium | reverse complement strand
ATTTTTGAAGGAATTAATTCACCTTAAAGATAGTATTTATTTCTTTAAGTAAATAAAACTGGAAATCTTTAAATATTCAATATCCAGAATGACTTGATACTTTCTCAAATAGCAGTAAAGTCATTTTAGCAGTTTCTAGCCAGTTGTATTTTTTTACATTTTCAAGCCCGGCAGCTACCAGCTTTTGCCTTAAACCTTCATCCGTTAAAATATCATATACCGCCTGGGCTATCTCCTTATGGTTATAAGGATTTACCAGTAGTGCTGCTCCACCAGAGATCTCAGGAGTGGCTCCCGTTTTTGTGCTGACAACAGGGCATCCACAAGCTTGCGCCTCTAGTACAGGTATTCCAAAACCTTCATATAAAGAAGGAGATACGAAACATCGTGCTAAGTTAAAGATACATGGAAGATCATCATCTGGTACAAAACCAAGGGTTATGATTTCCTTTTGTAGTCTAAGCCTTTTTATTAATTCCAGATCTTTTGAATATTTCCATCTTTTAAAACCTACCATGACCAGTTTTACTGGGATCTTCTTTCTGACTATATTAAATGCTTTAATTATATTTGAAAAATTCTTCAACGGCGTCAGACCTCCCACAAAAAGTAAAAATTTATCAGGCAGGTTATATTTGTTTTTTATCCTGATAAGTTCATTTTCATAGTCTATAACTGTAAACCTCTTATGATAGGACTCATAAATAGATTCGATTTTATCTTCTTTTACATGGAGATATTTAATCAGGTCTTTTTTACCAGTATTTGACATTACAATGATTGCGTTTGCCCTGCGGCAGAACAAGGGCATCATTATATGGACATATATATTATCAAACAATTTAAATACTTTTTGGCAGGCAAACTGTTCAAGCCCGTGCATGGTCAGTATTCTTTTAGCACTAGCCAATAAAGGAATGGATAATTTGGGATTAAAAATAATATCAATCTTTTCTGATTTTACAGCTTTTGGTATATAATACTGGTCCCAGAGAAACTTGTTTTTTTTATTTATTACTACTTCTTTGACATTTTTATATTTTGAGTAAGAATTCAGCATGGAATCAGAATTGTAAAATAAAACATAATCATTTTCATTATCTATTTCGAGAAGGTTTTCGATGATATTTTTGGTGTAGACAGTCACTCCACCTAAATCGTTCAAATGTCTCAACATTACACCAATCCTCATTTATATTTTCCTTGCTATTTTATTCATTACTCTTCCAAGATTATAAATTAGTATATATCTACAATAGTAAGATAATCTCTCACCAATTATTTTCCCTGATTGAATTACTAATCTTAAATATATTCAAACGTTTGCCTAGAATTTTCACAATCTTATAATTTCTTTAAAGTCTTGTCAATTTAATATTGATATATTTTAATTTATTGCAGTTTTTAAAAAAGTTAAAATATATTAAGCAATTAAAATAATTTTTAATTAAAAAATTATTGGTATAATGCAGAATAATATGAAATATTTTTGGTAAAAGTTGATTATGGTAAATATTATAGATGTAGCCAAAAAAGCAGGAGTGTCATACTCTACTGTTTCTCATGTAGTCAACAAAACTAAGTTTGTAAAAGAGGCCACTAAAAAAAGAGTGCTTGAGGCAATCAAAGAACTTAACTATCGGCCTAATATAATGGCCAGAGGTTTTAAAACAGGTAAATCATACACGATTGGTTTAATCGTTTCAGATATCAGCCACCCTTTTTACCGCTTGATTTTTGATGCAATACAATCTGAGGCATCTAAATATAAATATGACATTTTTTTATGCAATACTAAATATAGTTTCGTAAAAGCTTCACAACATGTTGCAAGGTTAATAGAAAAGCGTGTAGATGGTGTGATTTTTATAACGTATGAATATGAATTACCTCTGGCATTGTCCCTTATTTCCCAAAATATCCCAGTTGTAACATTTGAGGGGGATAAAACTGATTATTTAATGAGCAATATAAAGGAAAATTTTGAAACAGGCATGAAACAAGCAATAGACCACCTTATTAGTCTTGGCCATAAGGACATAGCCTTTATAGTTGCGCAAAGTGATGTAAAAACAATAAAAAAAAGAAAGGAAGCATTTTTAAGCATAATTAAAAAATATTTAAATAAAATAAACAAACCAGAAATATTTGAGATTGACGTAACTCCTGAAATGGGTATTGCAGGAGGTATTGCTGCAGCAGGTAAGATACTTTCTATTGCCAAGCCTCCAACAGCTGTAATAGCACTGGCTGACCTTGTAGCAACAGGATTTTTATTAGAAGCCAAAAAAAGAGGTTTTAATATACCGGAAGATATATCTATTATTGGGTTTAATGAAAGATATACAGAACCACTAATTTCTAATATTAAAGTCCCAAGGCACAAAATAGGGCAACTAGCCTGGGAGATGATAGATAGTTTAATAAAGAATAAAAACGAAAGAGGCAGAGAAGTAGTTATTGACACCACCTTTATTATAAGAGAGAGTACAGCAAAGCTAATATAAAACCTCCTCTTATAGGAAATTTTTGTTATTTTTTAATAATAAATATTATAACATTTATTACATATGATTTTTTAGAATGGGTTGTCCCCTATATTTAGTGAAGAGCCAAGA
>CAZYQD010000067.1:0-5520 GCA_964649405.1 uncultured Actinomycetota bacterium | reverse complement strand
TTTACTGGTGTCGGAAGGGGGACTTGAACCCCCATGAACTAAATCGTTCACAAGGCCCTCAACCTTGCGCGTCTACCAGTTCCGCCATTCCGACATATGAGCTTAATTAATTGAACTTATGATTTTTAGCAAATTAATTCTAAGAACAATATTTATTATTGTCAATAAACTAATTACAAAACTAAAGAGGTCGCTTAATGAAGATACAAATTATTTTAATAGTACCTATTAATCTTTTGGTTTTAGACAAATAGCAAGATGTTCCAATAAATCCCCTGGTTTAACAAGCAAATCAAAATCTTCGTCTTCTTCCAGACTTTTCATTAAATCCAGATCTACCGGAATATTCAATAAATCTATCTCTTCATCTCTTAGCATGCTGACAAGGTTATTTATATCAACATCGAATATGACCCTGATGGAATCTATTTCGGATACTGGCACTGAATAAAATTCATTCTTCACGAGTGTCAGATATTCTCTTTCCTTATATTCTCCTATTTTGTAAGGACCATTGGAAATGATATCATCTGGAGAAAAATCGCTTATATCTTTTTCATCCAGTGATCCTTCTTTTAATACAAGGGAGAAAAGTTTCTTCCAGTTATTGACACTTTCTTTAAAAACGATCTTGAACTCTTTTTCGTTTATCACTTCGATTCCTCTTAATTTTGAATAGTCCGCATCAATATTTAGATTCTCATTTCCCAGTATGGAATCATAAGTATACTTGACATCTTCCGAAGTTATAGGGTCCCCATTTTCCCAGAATAAATCATCTTTTAGTATGACATTGATCTCAAGATCCGGTATTTCATCCGTGTTCTCATCTGAATAATCATCTTTTTCCACAAGAACTTCTTCAAAGTCCCCTTTTTCATCTATTCGCCATAAACCTCTTATGATAAGATCATTTATATAATCAAAATCAAACGGACCTGAAAGCTCGTAATCCTCACCCTGGTAACCAATAATAATCTCATTTTCACTATTTTTATCTGTATTTTCTTCACCTGATAAAATCCAGTTTTCAATGTCATAAAAAATTTTATTATTCTTTATACTTATATCGATTTTTTCTAATTTCTTGTTGTTATATGCTATAGAAAATAACCTGTTGTAGAGCGGCAATACAACAGCATCCTGGGCAAGCAAATCCTGTAAATCCTGGAGCAGATCTTTTTTCATCTCAGAATCAGTTTCTTCAGTGACCTCTCTTAAAATTTCATCAACATTTGAATTCTCGTACCAATAAAAATTCTCGCAGTTCTTATTTTCTTCTGTCTTCAATGGAGGTATCTTACCGGAATTAAAATTATAGGTCAGGCTGCTTCCATCGAAATTATAAATCGACCATATACCAAGTTCATAATCCCCTTTTTCAACGTAATCCTGATACCATTCTTTAGAAGGCTTGTTGAATATCCATAATTTTATTCCTATTTTATCCAGATCCTCTATTATCATATCCTCTATTATCTGCTCTGTGCTTTTATCACTTGTTGCGCCTATATAAATATACAGTGGATTATCCACGCCATACCCTGCCTTGCTTAAAGATTCTTTTGCTTTATTTATATTATAATCATATTCTGACCAGGCCGGGTAATAATAAAAGGAATCCTTTGCAAACAGGCTATTCAATACCTCTCCATATTCACCAAGCAGCGTATCTACAATTCTTTGTCTGTCTATCGCATAAAATATTGCTTTTCTTATATTGATATCATCCAGTGGATTCTTATTCTTCTGTTTCTCTTTTGATTCCAGGAAAAATTCTCTGTCGCTGACACCCAAATTATCGACATTTTTTTCCCCATTGATGCTTCCGGCTTCATCATCTATGGTAAGTAACCCCGAATCATGATATTCACATGAATATAGGAAAATACCTGTAAACATCAAGATCAACGTAAAAATAAATATTATTATCTTTTTTGATTTATTCATATATATACCTGTAAATTTATTATTTAGGCTATAGGTTTTCCTGCAAAAAAGCAAGCAGCAAGATGTTCGTTACCATTCTTCGAATAATCTTTTAATTCGGGTTCTTCCATGCTGCAGATATCCTGTGCATTCGGACATCTTGTATGAAAACTGCAGCCGGAAGGAGGATTAATAGGACTTGGCACATCTCCCTCAAGGACGATCCTCTTCCTTTTTCTTTCAAGTTCAGGATCAGGAATAGGGATTGCCGATAACAGACCCATTGTATAGGGATGAAGCGGTGTTTTATATAAATCTTCACTTTTTGCAACTTCAACCAGTTTACCGAGATACATTACACCTATCCTATCACTTACATGTTTTACTACAGAAAGATCATGAGCAATAAAAAGATATGTAAGGTTAAATTCTTTTTGCAGTTCTGTCAGCAAATTTAAGATCTGCGCCTGAACAGATACATCCAGGGCTGATACAGGTTCATCACACAAAAGTAACTTAGGAGTTAGAGCCAGAGCTCTTGCAACTCCCACTCTCTGCCTCTGTCCACCGCTAAATTCATGCGGATATCTATGTATATGCTCTGGATTAAGACCAACTACCCTTAATAATTCCTTTACTTTTTTTACCCTTTTTCTTTTATCACCAATTTTATGAATTTCAAACGGTTCATTTATAATATCGCCAACCGTCATCCTTGGAGAAAGAGATGCATAAGGATCCTGAAAGATCACCTGGATTTCTCTTCTTATTTTAAACATCTCTCTGCTATTTAATTTGAATAAATTCACCCCGTTGTATAACGCTTCCCCGCTTGTTTGCGGTACTAGTCTTAATATCACCCTCGCAATGGTAGTCTTACCGCATCCTGTTTCACCTACAAGTCCAAAAGTCTCTCCTTTTCTAATATAAAAACTTATATCATCCACAGCTTTTACAGAACCAGCAGATTTTTGAAATAAAAATCCACCTCTTAAGCTGAAGTATTTTTTTAAATTTTTGACTTCTAGTAATTTATCATTTTCCATATTTAATTACCAAATCTTTCAATTATTCCTTCCATGAATTCTTTCCCCCTGTAACATGATACAAAATGATCTTTTTCTATTTCTAACAGG
Organism: uncultured Actinomycetota bacterium; assembly: GCA_964649405.1. Taxonomy (GTDB): domain Bacteria; phylum Actinomycetota; class Humimicrobiia; order Humimicrobiales; family Humimicrobiaceae; genus Hydromicrobium. The sequence goes on along the minus strand of CAZYQD010000067.1, from coordinate 2,455 downwards.
GGAGGGTATTCTTTTTTACACTCATCGCATATATATTTGCATCTTGCCCTGAAAATGCAACACTCCGGTAAATCTATCAAACTAGGAGGTAATCCCTCGATTGGCTTCAACTTTTCTCTTTTTTTCTCATCAAGTCTTGTCACTGAATTCATCAACCCGATTGTATATGGATGCATCGGTTTATAAAATATATTATCTACATTTGAAAATTCAACAGGTCTGCCTGCATACATTACCATTACTCTGTCTGCATATTTTGCTACCACACCGAGATCATGTGTTATTAATATTATCGAGGAATTTGTTTTATATTTAAGTTCATCCATTAATTCCAGTATTTGAGCTTGAACCGTTACATCAAGTGCAGTTGTCGGTTCATCAGCTATTAGGATACTGGGACTATTTGCAAGTGCCATAGCTATCATGACCCTCTGCCTCATGCCTCCGCTGAATTCATGAGGGTAGCTCGCAAATCTTCTTTTGAATTCTGGTATTCCTACCATTTCAAGAAGTTTTAAGCTTTCTCTTCTGGCCTCTTCTTTTTTTAATTTTCTATGAACAACCAGTGATTCCATAACCTGGTTACCAACTGTATAAACAGGATTTAATGAAGTCATCGGATCCTGAAAAATCATTGAAATCTTATTACCTCTGAGGTTCTGGAGATCTTTTTCTCCGAGTTTTAATAAATCCCTGCCTTCAAAGATTATTTCACCCCCGACTATTTTTCCCAACGGCTGTGGAATCAACCTCAGTATCGAAAGAGCAGTTACGCTTTTACCGCATCCGGTTTCTCCTACAATGCCAAGAGTTTCCCCTTTTTTAAGGTCAAAACTGACTCCATCGACTGCTTTAACAACTCCGTCGTCAGTATAAAAATAAGTCTTTAAATCCTTAACTTCTAAAATTTTGTTGTTTTCTGTTTCTACCATTTTTAAAAATTAATTAATGAAAATCTATTTTTTGTTAATTATCTTCTAAATTATTTTAATTTCGGGTCAAATGCATCTCTTAATCCGTCACCTAGTAGTACAAATCCTAAAACTGTTATTAAAATGGCCAGACCAGGGAAAAACATCATCCATGGGGCCGTATCAATATAAGCCATGGAATCCGCAAGCATTTTACCCCATGCAGGTGTAGGAGGCTGAACTCCTATTCCAAGAAAGCTCAGTGCAGCCTCTACTATTATCGCGGTTCCTACATTCATTGTTGCATAAACGATTATCGGAGCAAAAGAATTGGGGAAAATATGTTTTATTATTATCCTACTATTACCCGCTCCCATTGCTCTTGCGGCTTCAATGTATTCCTTATTTTTAATTATCAGGATTGAGCTTCTGAAAATTCTTGCAATTGACGCCCATCCCAGAATTCCAATTGCTATAAATATATTCACTATTCCCGGTCCTAAAATCGTCATTATTGCTATCGCACCCAGAATATAAGGGAATGCAAAGAAAATATCTGCTACTCTCATTATTACTGCATCGGAAATACCACCAAAATATCCTGAGAGAGCACCAAAGAAAAGGCCTATGATCACAGAAATGCCTACTGCGATGACCCCTACTTCTATTGAGATCCTGCTTCCATAAATAACTCTACTGAATATATCTCTGCCAAGTAGATCCGTTCCAAAAAAATGTTTTACACTGGGGCCAAGAGAAGAATCTGTCTTTATTCTTAGAATTGGATCGTAAGGAGAGATCAAGGGAGCAAATATGGCAATCAAGATCAGCAAAATCACTATTGAGAGTCCAAGCATGGCAAGCTTATTTTTTCGCAGCCGCTTCCATGCATCTTTATAAAGAGATGTCCTTGAATATCTTTTTCCTGTTTCAATCTCTTCTAATTCTTCTAATTCTTTTATAGCCGCCATTTAAACTTGTATTTCCTTTTTCTCATATCTGATTCTTGGATCCAGCAGTGCATATACAATATCTACTATTAAATTCATGGCTACAAAGATTATAACCAGAATTATCGTTCCACCGATTACCACCGGCGCATCCCGCTGCAGGATCGCCAGATAAATAGTTCTCCCGACACCGGGCCAGTTAAAGACTGTCTCAGTAAGAATAGCGCCGCCCATCAAGCTACCCAGGTCAACTCCTATCAATGTTACTACCGGAATTAAAGCATTTTTTAAAGCATGTTTACCTATGACCATGCTACGTGAAAGCCCTTTGGCATAAGCAGTCGTAATATAATCATTGGATAGTACTTCAAGCATTGTGCTCCTGGTCATCCTCGCCACAAATGCAGTAGAAACCGAAGCCAGTGTTATTGCAGGCAATATATAATACTGAATGCTTCCATCTCCCATCCCGGACATAGGCAACCATCCAAGTTTCAGGCCAAACGAAACCTGCAGCATCATACCAAGCCAGTATACAGGTACGCAGACAGCAATAGTCGTTGAAATAGTGACCAGAATGTCCCAGAAACTATA
>CAZYQD010000066.1:0-5635 GCA_964649405.1 uncultured Actinomycetota bacterium | reverse complement strand
ATGATTTTTATAATCAGATCATATTAAGAACGGCTGCCATAAAACAGAAGAATAGATTTCTTGGTTATCCTACCATAGTATTTCCGGATGAGATGACAGATGATCCTTTAAAAGAAACCCTGATCGCATCTATTTTTGTGGCTAAATATGGTTCGATTATCGTACTTTCGAATACAGCCAGTCAAAATATATTTCCGCTGCTTATATACAGGCAGAATATATACACTGATCCCAGAAGGCCGATGCAGGTAGAACAAAAGATCTATGAAATAGGAACTCCCAATGAAGGTTCACCGATATTGATTACAACTAATTTTTCCCTTACTTATTTTATAATATCGGGAGAAATAGAAAGCAGCAAGATCCCTTCCTGGCTCCTGGTAATGGATGTTGAAGGGCAATCTGTCCTCACTGCATGGGCAGCAGGAAAGTTCATTCCGGAACTCATAGCGCAATTCATAAAGAAAAGCGGTATTACCGAAAAAGTAAAGAAAAAAGAAATCGTGATCCCGGGTTATGTAGCTCAGCTTCAGGGTGAATTGGAAGAGGAACTGGGAGAAGGATGGAAAGTAGTGGTAGGTCCGAGGGAAGCCGGTGAAGTCCCAAAATTTCTAAAGGAATACGTTACCTAAACGAGTGTTTTCTTTTTAGCTATATTTTATTTTATAGTTATTATCAATTAAAAGACCTCTCCTGTGAAAGAACTGGCGTCTGCAGCCGGTAATTGTTTCAAGCATATATGTTTTTGATTTAATTTGTAACAGGTTAGTAATTCTTGTATAATTTCTTGATGTATTCATTTTATAAAATAATAACTCAAAAATGAGAGGAGTTTTATGAAAAGCGATATCGAAATTGCTCAAGCATCAAAAATGAAGGACATAAGAGAAATTGCTGAAGGAATCGGTCTTGACGAAGAATTTTTGGAGTTATATGGAAACTATAAAGCAAAGGTAAAATTGGAAGTCCTGGAGAATTTCAAAGACAGACCGAATGGAAAGTATATTGATGTAACGGCAATCACTCCCACTCCTCTTGGAGAGGGCAAAACAGTGACCACGATAGGTCTGGCCATGGCACTAAATAAAATCGGTAAGAAAACAATCACCTGTATAAGGCAGCCGTCTCTTGGTCCAGTATTCGGTATAAAAGGAGGAGCAGCCGGCGGCGGTTATTCTCAGGTTCTTCCAATGGAAGACTTCAATCTTCACCTGACCGGTGATACTCATGCAGTTGGTATTGCGCACAATCTTTTAGCTGCTTTTATGGATACACATATTATGAAGGGGAACGATCTCGATATAGATCCTTTCAGCATTACTTTAAATAGGGTGGTTGATGTGAGCGATAGGGCACTACGAAATATCGTAATAGGTCTGGGAGGTCCATTAAATGGGGTCCCTAGAGAAACAGGATATGATATAACCGTTGCTTCGGAAGTAATGGCGATTCTTGCGCTGACCACCGGTCTTAAAGATATTAGACAGAGACTGGCAAGGATAGTGATCGGTTCTTCTTATGATGGAAAACCGGTTACCGCGGAAGATTTGAAGTGCGCGGGTTCTATGGCTGTTCTTCTGAAAGATGCCATAAAACCCAATTTATTGCAGACTATTGAACATACCCCCTGTTTTGTGCATGCAGGACCTTTTGCCAATATTGCTCATGGGAACAGCTCGATTCTGGCGGATCAAATGGCCATAAAACTAGGGGATTATGTAGTAACCGAAAGCGGTTTTGGCGCAGACTGCGGAGCTGAAAAATTTATGAATATCAAATGCAGATATTCAGGATTAAAACCGGATGCAGTAGTTATCGTGGCAACCGTAAGAGCACTGAAAATGCACGGAGGTGTATTTGAATTTATCCCTGGACAGGGTGTTGATGAAAAGCTTATGAATAAACCTGATGTAGAAGGGGTCCTGAGAGGTTGTGAAAATCTGGAGAAGATGATCGAGAATATGAAACTTTTTGGGATTCCCGTAGTGGTTGCAGTAAATCATTTTGAAGCCGATAGCAAAGAAGAGATCGAAGCAGTCAGAGAAAGATCCATCAAAGCTGGTGCCGAAGACGCTGTAGTCAGCAAGGTATGGTTAAGCGGTGGAGATGGCGGAATAGAACTAGCCGAAGCAGTTGCCAGAGCCGCAGAGAAAAAGTCGGATTTCAAATTTCTTTATCCGCTGGACTGGCCCATAAAGAAAAAAATCGAGACGATTGCCACTATGATCTATGGCGCAGATGGTGTAAGTTATTTACCTGAAGCAGAAAGAAAAATAGAGTTATATACAAAGCAGGGGTTCGATAAATTACCTATCTGTATGGCAAAAACCCATCTTTCTCTCAGCCATGATCCTGATCTGAAAGGAAGACCCAGAGGATTTACTATACCAATAAGAGATGTGAGAGCTTCCGTTGGTGCAGGATTTCTTTATCCCTTGCTCGGTCTGATGCGAACAATGCCAGGTCTTCCAAAAATTCCTGCCGGAACAAAAGTAGATATCGACGATAATGGCAATATTGTAGGATTGTTCTAAAAAAGAGGGATTTCATAAGTATAAGATCCGGTTCTTGTGATTAAGTATAAATTTTTTAATTAAATATAAATTTTATATAAAGGGGTGATTAAAATAGCTAAATTAATCGACGGGAATAAGATATCTCAGGATATTAAAAATGAGATAACAAGAGAAGTAAAAGAGTTAAAAGAAACCAGAGGTTTCGTGCCTGGCCTTTCAGTCATACTGGTAGGTGAAAATCCGGCTTCGAAAGTATATGTGGGAAGCAAGCAGAAAGGATGCGATGAGGTAGGCTTTAAATCCGAAACAATAAAGATGGAGGAAAGCGTATCAACCGATGATGTTTTGAGAGAACTTGAAAAGTTGAATAAAAGGGAAGACGTTCATGGTATCCTCGTCCAGCTGCCACTACCCCAGCAGATAGATAAGGCAAAGGTACTGGAAGCAATATATCCTGATAAGGATGTGGATGGATTCCATCCCGTAAATATGGGCAGGCTGGTTGCGCAGCAGGAGTGTCTGGTACCGGCAACTCCCTCCGGTATAATAGAAATGTTGAAAAGGGAAAACATTACGATAAAAGGCAAGAATGCAACAGTTGTGGGGCACAGTGAGATAGTCGGAAAACCTGTAAGTCTGCTTCTCCTGAATGAATGGGCCACGGTTTCAATATGCCATATAGAGACCAGAGATTTAAAAATGCATACTATAGATGCTGATATTCTTATTGTAGCAACTGGTGTGCCATATTTGATCAAAGGTGATATGGTCAAGGAGGGAGTAGTGGTCATAGACGTAGGCATCAACAGGATAACAAGCGATAAAGCTAACCAGGAATTACTCGAGTGGAGAAAAAACGATTTTGAAACCAAAGGTGCCACTTTGATTGGCGATGTAGATTTTTTAAGAGTGGAACCAAAGGCAAGCTATATATCACCTGTGCCTGGCGGTGTAGGGCCCATGACTATTGCAATGCTTTTGAAAAATACATTGAAGGCTGCAAAGAACATCGCTGGAATTAAATAACAGGACCATAGATTTAGTAAAAGATAGGTTTGATAAGATGATCCTTTGATTTCTCCTGGATACCGAAATAAGATTAATAATCCGGGGTAGGAGTCTCAAGATTTATCCATGTACTTTTTCAGTATCTTTTCGCCTCTCAGCTTCAGAAAAGTATCCAGGACTTCCTGATATCTTTCGCATATTGGTCTGCGGTAGTCTTTATGTATAAGGATTGAAGAAAAAGCGCATCCTCCGCCGCAAATAGGAGCAAAACGGCAGGTCCTGCATTTTTTTATGTTCAGTATGGTCCTTTCAGTCCATAATGTTTTTTTGTCAGGATAAAACTCAAGTTCAGGACTGAATTTACCGATGGCCAGATCGGGTTTACCTATGGATTCTCCGCAGGCATATATGTACCCATCAGGGCAAAAGACATTTAGTTCCAGTAAATTGCTCTCACAGTTGAAAAATTTGGGAGAAACGTTAGATGCCCCGCTTACTATATCCAGAATATGCCGCAGCGGTTTGAATAGATAAAAACCAAATAGTTCTTCCAGTACAGGATGTTCATCATATACACGGATCAATCTTTCCAGCAGTTTCTCTTCGGGGATTATTATATTATCATAATCCAGTGTAGTGTGATCCGTAACCAGTGCCAGCCTTACACTGAAATCAGGATGTTGTATCCAATTTTTTCCTGAAACATATTCATAGAGATCCGGTATATATTCTATATTGGTGTTATCGATATTTATCCTTATATTAGTATGTATTTTATTTTTAAGTAGTAAATCTATATTATTTGATATATGATCAAAACTCCCTTTACCCGAGGGATACTTCCGGCGCTTATCGTGAATTTCCTGAGGTCCATCTATGGTTATCTGGAGCATCTCTATCTTATCTCTTACCGGTAGTAGTATCTCTATAAATTCCTTGACCGATACACCGTTGGTGATAATGGTTATTGGCGCATCTTTCTTGCTGGCAAATTTGAGAAATTTTTCTACAAATGGTTTATTCTTTAAGAGAAGGGGTTCTCCTCCAAATAATTCGACTGAATCTATTTTGCCTGATTTTTCCTTTATTATTTCTTCCGCAGCTGCCAGGGAATCATCAAGAATCTTTATAGTCATATATTTATTTGGATTTGAGGGTAAATCCGTTTCAAAGCAGTAAATGCATCTTAAATTGCACTGATAGGAAGGGCAGAATACGAATCTTAATGGTCTCCCGGATGCTTTTTTAACATAATTATTATAGAGTTCCAGTAATATTTTATCTTCTTTTTCAGGATTGGAGTAAAAATAACCTCTCTGTCTTAATCTAGATAAGATATTCGGACGAATGCTATTAAATTTTTTAACAGCAATAAGATTCCAGATATCATTTTCGATGATATCAAGTGCGCCGGTCAGAGTATTATTTATAAGAGTATAATTGGAATTTATTCTTTTTGAGTAGTTGTAATTACTCGAAAACAATTTTATTTCAGATCTGCAAATAAATTATTTTAAGCTACGATAAATAAGGCACCAGTACCAGCAACACATCGGACCGACATTATCCTTTAGTCCTTTGAGAGTCAAATCATTATTCCAGAGGTTTTTGGTCTTATTTATGGATTTCATTTCTTTCCCCCTTCTTAAGAATTTTTATATCTTATATTATAGCAGATTAATACTAAAAAATTATTTTTTTTGGGAAAAAAAATTTTTAGTAATCCTGGAATATATTTGAGGTTCATCTTAAAAATATGTAAAAATTATTAATTTTTATCGCAATTACTAACTGGGGTATAAGCAGGACTAAGAAGAAGAGAAACATCAATATTTTAGGGAAAATATGGCTATAGATTTTAGGGGTTGTTATTTTAAGAATTGAGTTTATCCTATTTTTCAATCTCAATTGATTAAAAAAACTAAGCAGAGTATTTTGGAAACCCTGAGCTGACTGAGGATTAGGTTTAGATGTTGAAATGGATTTCATCTTTAAAATTATATTAAGAATATTTGCAGCTACCTCTTTTTTTGGCTTACCGGAATATTTTACGACCAGTTTATCGCTGTCTCTTTCCTGTTCGGCTTTAATTAAATCGTAAGCTATATAAG
>CAZYQD010000065.1:1516-5849 GCA_964649405.1 uncultured Actinomycetota bacterium | reverse complement strand
TTTATATTATAAAAAGGTTTATCTAATCCAACTATCAAAGGAGAGTGAATACAGAAATTATGAAAGGGGTAATACTGGCAGGGGGGCTTGGAACGCGACTTATGCCGTGCACCAAAGTCACCAACAAACATTTGCTTCCGGTATATGATAAGCCGATGATCTATTACCCTCTAAGGACCCTGGTAAATGCGGGGCTTGAAGACATAATGATAGTCACCGGGGGAAATAATGCAGGGGATTTTTTAAGACTTCTGGGTAATGGTAAGGAATTCGGACTGAAGGACATAAGCTACACATATCAGGAAGGAGAAGGCGGTATAGCCGATGCGTTAAGGTTAGCCGAGAATTTTATCGAAAAGGATAAAATGGTAGTAATGCTCGGGGATAATATTATAAGGGATGACATCTCAGGAGCGGTAAAGGAATTCGAAAAGCAGGAAAAGGGAGCAAAAATATTCTTAAAGGAAGTGAGCAATCCGGAAAAATTCGGTGTTGCCGAAATCGAAGGGGGGAGAGTAGTAAATATCGAGGAGAAGCCGCAAAAACCAAAATCCAACTATGCAGTCATAGGACTTTATATGTATGACAGGGATGTATTCGAAATAATCAAGACACTAAAACCATCAGGCAGGGGTGAACTTGAAATAACAGATGTCAATAATGAGTACATCAAGAGAGGCACGATGACTTATTCTATTATCGAAGGATGGTGGGGAGATGCCGGAACCTCATTTGAAGCGCTATTCAGAGCAGGCAGTCTGGTGAGAGAAGCATCAAAAGATAATAAACCCTTTGGATAATTATTTTGTACATTGATATTTTTTGGCGATCAGATTTGCCCTATTTTTTTTGATCTGCAGTAAAAACATCTGCTTATACTGTGGGAGCATTTCCACTGGCCGTCCGAGGTCATAAATGCCCAGGTGAGGCGGTCCATAATAGCTTCATCGGTGTCCGTTTCTTTATTGTTATCCTTTTCTACATTGCTATCCTTATTTTTTTCTTTTTCCTCACACTTACTCGTATCCTGATCCGGTGAATTCTGGTAAATAAAAGCATTTCCTTCCTCTTTTACCGTTCCAACAAATTTGTAAGTGTTTCCGCACTCCAGACACTTATACATATGGCCTCCTTAAATATAAAATTTCTGTTATTATAGGTTATTATAGTATATTGCCATATATTATCAATACATATTTAATAAATTTATAATAAAAATTAATTCGGGGAGACGTTTTTATTTGACTAAAAAAAATAGCTTTGATAATATCAATTGAAGAATTATTAGCGGAGGTCTTAAAGCCATGCAAATGAAAATCGAAAAACAAAAAGTAAAGGTCAGAATAAAGACAGAATCAACAATAGTAAAAGGTACGGTCTATACCCTGGCGGAAGGAAGACTAAGTGATTATATATCCTCCCAGAAAAATAGATTCATACCGGTAACCGATGCCGAGGTACAGTATTTAAGCGGAATCGGTAAAATCATGGATGAAAATAATGCCAAAAGGGAGATTGTATTTATAAATGTGGAAAAAATAGAGATGATAGAATATTTATAATCTCTTGTTTGTAATAAAAACGAAGAAAGGAAAGAATGTCCGAAGCCATGATACAACTAAGCGATTCTAATTTCGAAAGCGAAGTGATCAATTCACAAAAACCCATTCTTGTGGATTTCTGGGCAGAATGGTGCGGTCCATGCAAAATGATTGCACCCGAGCTTGAAAAACTGGCGGCAGAAAAAAACGAGCAGTTAAAAATCGGAAAACTTAACGTCGATGATAACAGAGATACCGCCATGAAATACAGCATAAGCAGCATCCCAACGCTACTGCTCTTCAAGAATGGTGAAATAGTCAAAAAGCTTATCGGAGTTATGTCCAAAGATAAAATAATAACCGAGATTTCAAGCTTTTTATAATTTAAATGGAAAATGTTTTTGTTGGTACTTCGGGATATAGCTATGCAGATTGGAACATCGAGTTTTATCCTGCGGAACTGGACAAAAAGGACCAGTTAAGCTTCTATAGTTCGGTATTCAATACTGTCGAATTAAATTTTACTTATTACTGCCTTCCATATCCTGCTATATTCAAAAATATGGCAAAGAGAGTCAAAGGGGATTTCGTTTTCTCCGTGAAGGCTCACAGCGGCGTCACCCATACAAGGGATTCAAAGGAAGAGGATATTAAGAAATTTGTTTATTCGCTGCAGCCGCTTATCGAAGAAAACAAGATGGGGCCGGTACTTCTGCAGTTTCCATGGGCTTTTAGATACAGCGCAGCAAATTGTGATTATCTTACCCGCATCAGGGAAAATTTTAAAGAACTGGATCTATGTGCGGAATTCAGACATTCAAGCTGGCTCAGGGATGAAACCATAGATCATTTAAAAAATTTGAACATTGGGTTCTGCAATGTGGACGAGCCTGGACTGGAAGGATTGCTCCCACCGACAAGTATTTGTACGGGTGATACGGGTTATATTAGGTTTCACGGTAGAAACGAACTTAACTGGTGGAACCCAAAATATTCCTATCAGAGATATGATTATCTTTACAACAAAGAAGAACTAAGTGAGTGGGTACCCAGGGTAAAAGAGGTGGCGGCTAAAACCAAAAAAACCTACATATATTTCAACAATCATTATAAGGCCCAGGCCGTAAAATCGGCTAAAATCCTCCAGGGACTTATCGAGAATAACGACATTTCCCCTATACAAAATTAGACTTATTATATAAAATCTATTAAACAGTTTTTCGGCGGAGTTTTTATAAAGTTCCGGATTGTTTTTTTATAAATACGCATACAAAGGTATTATTTATGTTTAAAAAAGTTGACAGCCAGGTAAACCTGGTCGAGCTTGAGGAAAAAATCCTGGATTTCTGGAAAAGCAGCAAGATTTTCGAAAAAAGCCTCAAAAAAACCGAGGGGGGAAAAAAGTTTATCTTCTATGAAGGTCCCCCGACTGCAAATGGTGTGCCCGGAGTGCATCATGTCCTATCGCGAGTCTATAAGGATATTTTCCCGAGATACAAAACCATGAAGGGTTATTATGTGCAAAGAAAAGCAGGATGGGACACGCACGGGCTCCCTGTGGAGATCGAGGTAGAAAAACAACTCAAAATAAATTCAAAAAAGGAAATAGAAAAGATCGGCATCGAAAAATTCAACAGTCTCTGCAGGCAGAGCGTAATGAGATATGAAGAGGACTGGAAGAAACTTACTGAGCGTATCGGATTCTGGCTGGATATGGACAATGCCTATTTTACCTTTAAGAATGATTATATAGAAACCGTATGGTGGATCTTAAAAACCATATGGGATAAAAACTTATTATACGAGGACTACAAGATCGTTCCTTTCTGCCCACGCTGCGGAACGGCTCTTTCATCCCACGAAACTGCGCTGGGCTACAGCGATGTAGAAGACTACTCGGTGATAGTAAAGTTCCCTCATGCTGCAAAGAAAAACACTTTTTTCCTGGTATGGACAACGACTCCCTGGACGCTGATTTCCAATGTTGCCGCTGCGGTAAATAAAAAATCTGATTATGTGGAAGTGGAACATAAAGATGAGAACCTGATACTTGCGAAAAAATTACTTACAGAAGTCCTGGGAGATGAGACGGGTTATAAGGTTATCGAAAATATCAAAGGCGCGAGCCTTGTTTCCTCCCCATACATACCGCTTTATGATTATACAGACGGTAACAGCAACGCATTCAAAATAATAGGAGGAGATTTCGTATCCGACGAGGAGGGTTCCGGTATCGTTCATATAGCGCCGGCTTTTGGCGAAGACGATATGAATGCCGGAAAGGAAAACAAACTTCCGGTGGTGCAGATGGTAAATGAAGAAGGAAAGTTTAAAGATAAGGTTGAAAGTTTTGCCGGCATGAACATAGAAGAAGCAAACCCGAAAATCATAGAGGACCTGAAAACGCGTGGGCTTCTTTTCAGCATCAAAAAAGTACAGCACTCATATCCCTTCTGCTGGAGATGTGACAGCAGGTTGATGTATTATGCCAAGAAGAGCTGGTATATAAAGACAACGCAGGTAAAGGATGATCTTTTGAAATCCAATGAGGAAGTAAACTGGTATCCGGATTACATAAAGTACGGAAGATTCGGTAAATGGCTCGAAAACAATGTCGACTGGGCCCTTACAAGGGAAAGATACTGGGGAACGCCTCTTCCCATATGGACAGATGAAAATGGTCATAAGATCTGTATAGGAAGCATCGCAGAGCTCAAGGAAGCTGCAGGGTCGATCCCCGAAGATCTTGACCTGCACAGGCCATATGTGGACGATATTGTCATAAAATGCCA
>CAZYQD010000065.1:0-1416 GCA_964649405.1 uncultured Actinomycetota bacterium | reverse complement strand
GCCAATATAGACAATTTCGATCCTTACGATCACAACCTTGAGGTGAAAGATAGATTCGAGATCGACAGGTGGATAATATCAGAGCTTAACCTTACTATAAAAAAAGTTAATGAGCTTATGGATGATTTTAATGTCACCGAAAGCGGCAGGGCAATACAGGACTTTACCGATGTCCTGTCAAACTGGTACGTCAGAAGAAGCAGGAGGAGGTTCTGGAAAAGCGAAGAAGACAAAGACAAAGTAAGCGCATACAAAACACTGTTTGAGTGCCTGTTAACTATCTCTAAACTGTGTGCGCCATTTACACCTTTCCTGAGCGATGAGATCTATAAAAACCTTACCGGAAGTTTCGGGAAAGGGGAAGAAAGTGTGCACCTTGAAAGTTACCCGGCTGCGGACGAAAGATTAATAGATGCGGACCTTAGCTTCAAGATGGATACGGCAAGAAAAATAGTGGGGCTGGGAAGAGCGGTAAGGAGCAAGGTCAATATAAAGATAAGACAGCCGGTTGAAAAGGTGCTTGTATATTTTGACAGCGATGCAAAGAAGAAGGAAGCCATAAATCATTTCAAGGATGTGATAGCAAGTGAGCTCAATGTAAAAGAAATAGAATTTGCAGGAGGGCTTGAGGAGCTCGTTTCTTATGACATAAAACCCAACCTCGCGCTTGTTGGTAAAAAATACGGTTCCATTGTTCCGAAAATAAAGGACGCCCTGCTTTCGGAAAATCCGGTGCGAACCGCTCTAAAGGTTAAGAATGAGAAGGTCGTAAGCCTTGCAGTGGATGGCAAAAAAATAGAGCTGCTTCCGCAGGAAGTGCTTGTTGATATAAAAAATAAAGAAGGATTTGGGGTTGAGACTGACGGAGAATTTACGGTAGGATTTTCAACCGCCATATCAGAAGATCTTCTTGAAGAAGGATTCTGCAGGGAACTCGTTCATCAGATACAGAACTTAAGAAAAGAAGCGAGATTCGAAATAGAAAATACTATAGATACGGCAATGGAACATGTAGCAAAAGAGGATGTCATAAAAAAATTCAAAAACTATATAATGAAAGAGACCCTGAGTAAGTCCCTGAGTCCGGATTTTAAAGAAGGTATGTTCGTAAAAGAAGTAAAAGTAAATGATGTTAAAATAAAAATCGGCATTAAAGTAGTTGGGAGCATAGTTTAAAATGTTAAGCAGAGCAAAAAGAAATATTCTTATGAATGCATATTTTCTGATCACTGCAATCCTGGTTCTGGTTGCCGATCAGATAACAAAAAATCTCGTAATAGAGAGAGTTCCGGTAAATAGTTCAATAGAAATAATAAGAGGATTTCTCTATATAACCCATGTAAAAAATAGCGGCGCGGCTTTTGGGATGTTTCAGGGTTACACAAATATTCTGGCAATAATATCCATGGTCGCAAT
>CAZYQD010000064.1:0-5882 GCA_964649405.1 uncultured Actinomycetota bacterium | reverse complement strand
AGTTTATCGCTGTCTCTTTCCTGTTCGGCTTTAATTAAATCGTAAGCTATATAAGTAAAAGGATTAAAGAATAAAAGATCTCTTAAAACCAGAGCTATCCAGCCTATCAGATTGTCTTTTCTTTTAATATGTGAGAGTTCATGCTGGATAAGAGTTTCTTTTTCTTTTGTGTTTAATTTTTCCAATAAGTTTGGGGACAAAACCAGTGTGGATTTTTTTATTCCTATAATAAAAGGTGAAAGATAATTTTTAGATGTCAAACTTATATCCGGGGCTTTTATTTTTATTTTTTTGATAAAATTGTCGATAATAGCGTAAATATCCGGTGCATCTTTTCTTAAGACTTTATCTTCATATGCCAGGTCCCTGTAGAAAAGATATAGAATTATCCACCGAATGATCAATATTGTGATTATGCCAATAACTATTAATAATAGGATAAAATAATTCATATCGGAAAGGATCAATGAACCTCTTTCAAAGTTTCTTATTATTCTGATAATATTATAAGGGTCAGGCAATCTTAATGCTAGAATATCCAATTGTGAACTGGGATCGATTTTTTCAGTAATAATTATAAACGGTTTTATAAGCGGCAGGAAAAAAAATAAAATTCTTATGTTCGAGTCCTTTATCCTGAAAATGAACAGGACCAGTAGAACTAAAACCAGACTTACTAGACTGCTGTAAATCATTGGTATAATGTAATTTAAAAATATTTCTAAAAAAAACATATCCACCGGTAAAATTATATAGAATTTTATTTATATTGAAATAATACGGGATATAAAAAACAATTCAACATTATATATAAGTGAATTACGATTAAATAAAAAAAAAGTTTCGCGGACTTTCAATATGCCTGACTCCTGGCATTTTTAAAGGTCCGCAAAACAATAGGTAAATTTAATTAAAATAGACAATTGTTTTAGAATTTGTCTATTTCTTTCAATAGTTTTTCAATACCTTCTTTGGAAATATTTTTGCTGTCAGACAGGAACCTTGAGACCATGCCTTTGGTACTTTCTTCCAGTAATTTATCTGAAACAGATTTTATTATACTTTTTGAAAGTTCTTTTTTATCGACTGCAGCGGAATATATATAAGTTTTAGCAGTTTTATCCTGTTTCAGAAGTCTTTTTTCCGCAAGAGTAGTCATTGTCGACATCACGGTTGTGTAAGGGATGAATCCCTGTTCCTTGCTCTCGATTTCCTTTCTCAACATATTCTCATGTACTTCTCTTACAGTCACTTTACCTTTTTCCCAGATAATCTTCATTATCTCAGCTTCTAAGTTGCTTATACTGTTAAGACCGTTTATTCCTATTTCCTCTGATTTTTTCTTGCTGTCAATATTCTTTGCCATTTTAATCACCGACCTTTTTTAAAAAATTATCAAAACATAAAAAGTTTAACAAATGTAAAACGTGAAATACTGTATACTATTTTCATGTAAAAATCAAATAAACTTAAAAACTTATATTATTTGTTAATATTTAAGTATTTATTCTATCTATTTCAGTAGAGGAAATAGGGTATTAATATTTAATATTAATATAATATATTTATGATTTTAACACATAATCAATAGGAAATAAAATCTTTCAATTGAAAGCCGGTATGGCAAATCTTTCTAAACATTATAAAAATTAATATAATAGAAGATATCGTTTGGAAAGAAAATCGTTATTGGAAAAGATGTATATCAGGATCCGGGATAAGTCTGTGTGTAAAGGGAAGAAATTATGTCAGATAAAAAAATAAAAATAAATATCCAGCCTATTGGTAAAAGGATACTTCTGGATAAGTGCGCAAATGGTCTCGAATCAATTACAGATGCCGGAATCAAAATAAAATCGGTCTGTGCCGGAAAAGGAACATGCGGCAAATGCAGGATAATAATATTAAAAAAAGAAAAAAAGCAGATAAATAAGAGGGAATTGGAGATATTGACTCCCGATGAAATCAAAAGTGGGGTCAGGCTGGCATGCCAGCAGGTTTTTGATAGAGATCTTACAATATATATACATTCTTCCTCGTTGAGCGAGGAGCAAAAGCTGCAGGTTACCGGGGAGGAAAAGTCAATAAAACCACTGGACCCGGTCTGTAAAAAATATTTTATAAAATTAAAAGAAACGGATTCCGGGGATATGCAGGCTTCTTTCGATAGAATCAAAAGTGTGCTTAAAGACAAATATGACTTAAGAGTTGATTCGATCGATAAGGACGTCTTTGAGGAAATGCCTTCTGTTATCAGGAATAATCTTTGGAAGATTACGGCTACTGTTAGAAATAATGAGATCATTTTAATTGAAGGCGGAGATAAAACTAAAAATAATTATGGTCTGGCTGTTGACCTTGGGACGACAAAAATAGCAGTTTTTCTGGTTGATCTGGCGACAGGAGAGACAGTCGATAGTAAAGGTGTTATTAATCCTCAGATAATTTATGGGGAAGATGTGATGAGTCGGCTTAATTTTGCCATACAGAATAAGGATAATGCAGGCAAGATCCAGAAGATTGTAATAGATAAAATAAATGAGGCGGCCGTTGAGATCTGCAGTAGAAATAATCTGATAAGTAGAGAAATAACCGAGATGACAATTGTCGGTAATACTGCGATGCTTCATCTGTTTCTGAAATTACCGGTAAAGCAACTGGGCCTGTCTCCGTTTGTCTCATCGATAAAAAAATCTCTAAACGTAAAGGCCAGGGATATCGGTATTAAGATTACAGCCGGCGGATATATCTTTTTACTTTCACCGATAGCAGGATTTATAGGATCAGATCACCTGGCTATGATTCTGGCCACAAAGATTTATAAAAGAAAAGGAAACTATCTGGGTATCGACATCGGGACAAATACAGAAATTGCACTTAAAACAGGAAAGACAATCACCAGTGTCTCAACTGCTTCCGGGCCGGCATTTGAGGGAGCGCATATAAAACATGGTATGAGAGCATCACCCGGAGCCATAGAAAGAGTAACAATCGATTCCGGTACCGGATTGCCGTCTATCCAGACTATAGATGACAGAGAACCGGTTGGCATTTGCGGTTCGGGGATTTTGGATGCAGTGGCTTCGCTACTAAAGGCGGGCTTGATAGACAAAAAAGGTAAATTTAAAACTGACTCCGGTAATATCTGCAGGGATGATAAAGGAGAATTGAATTATGTATTGGAAAAAGACATTTCGATTAGCCAGAAAGATATCGTAGAAATCCAGCTTGCCAAGGGAGCGATAAGGGCAGGTATCGAAATACTGCTTGAGAACGCATGTATAAGTATCAAAGAAATAGACGGAGTAATACTTGCAGGTGCCTTTGGCTCTTATATAGATCCGAAAAATGTCATGGACATCGGTATGTTTCCCGGTATCCCATTAAATAAGATAAGACAGGTAGGTAATGCGGCAGGAGTCGGAGCGAAGATGATCTTGATTTCAAAGCAGCGGAGGATCGAGGCTGAAAGATTGGCAAAAAAAATCAATTATCTTGAGCTGGCTTCATATCCCGGTTTTGATGACCATTTTATAAACGGGATGCAGCTTCCTTGATCCACATACTTTATTTTTGCCGTTATAAGGGTGTTGAAAGTAATAAAACGAATTCTTATTAAAATAAGCATTTGAAAAAAAATTATCCACAGGAATAAGAAGAAGATTGTATTAAGGTGATAATGACATCAAGAGAACGTGTTTGGAAAGCATTAAATCATAAGGAACCAGATAGGATCCCGGTAGACCTGGGAGGCAATTCATCGGGAATGACTGATATTGCCTATAGGAAGTTAACTCATTACCTTGGGATAAAAAATCATGATACGACTTTCTCTGAGTGGCGGACTGTTGAAAATTTTGATAAAAGAGTTCTGGAGCTTTTAAATATTGATATTTATGTATTCCATATTGGACGATCCCGGGAACATGAGCCAATTAATTATTCCGAATCATCAAGTGGTATTATTGAGGATGAATGGGGTATACGCAGAAAGAATATAGGTGATTATTCTCAGATAGTCCATAATCCCTTGCGTGATTCAACTATAGATGATTTAAAAAAATTTCATTGGCCAGATCCATTTGACCCCCGGAGAGTATGGGGTTTGCATGAAAAAGCCAAAAAACTATTTAAAAATACAGATTATGCAATAAAATTGGCCGATCCAATGAGTCTATTCAACGAAATCAGTTGCATGCTCAGAGGGTTTGAGGAGTTCATGCTGGATTTAATCACAAATGAAAAGTTTGTTTTTGCTCTGGTGGAAAAGGAGCTTGAACTTTTGATGGGATTTTATGGCTCAGCTTTAGACGCTGTAGGGCAGTATATTCAGATTGTTGAGACTTCTGATGACTACGGTATGCAGAATGGACCGATGTTTTCACCTTCACTATATAAAAAATTTTTTAAAAAAGCTCACCGGAAATTAAATGATTTCATCAAAAGTAAAACCAGAGCAAAAATATTGTTTCATAGCTGTGGTTCAGCAAGAGCTTTTATTCCAGACTTCATCGATGTGGGAATAGACATACTCAATCCTATTCAACCTTCTGCAGCGGATATGAATTTGAAGGAGATTAAAAAGGAATTTGGAAAATATCTGTGTTTCCATGGAAGTATTGATATACAAAGAGCGTCACCCGGGGGAGTTATTAAGGAAATTGAAGAATATATAAAGGAAGTAATTAAAATTATGGCGGTGGGTGGTGGATACATCTTGGCTCCGACGCACAATATACAACCTGACATATCTCCGGAAAATGTTATTGCTATGTATAAGTATATCAATGAGCACGGACAATATCCGATAGGAATACAACTTGATACTTAACTTAAGATTGTTTATTTTCAATAATACCTGGAGTACATAAATATCTAAATAGAGGAAAGTTTCACTCAAAAACTTAAAAAGTTTTGTGTATTTTTCTTTAAAATATTTTCAATATCTGCTGTATTTGCACCTGAACGGGTGAGTCTTTCTGCTATTCTTCTGAAAAATCCTGCCAGACCGCCTTGTTTACTTATTTCATTCCACGTAGAATTATTCACCGGATCGGTTCCTATCATAATTGAGCTGCTGTAACCCTGCCTGATCATCTCAATAAGTAACGGCCATAAATTTTTTTCCGGATCGTATTTATCCCGGTTAAAAGTATCATATTCAAGGTAAATCGATTTATCGGCCAGGGCTTTATGCAGTTTGATATCGGCCCTTTTATCCATATGACAGAGCATGATTTTTGAAAAAGGGATTTCTTTTTTTTCAAAAAGATTTATAAGTTTTTCCACTTCCAGACCTCTGTCAGTGTGGACCACCAGAGGTGCCCCGGTTATCAGGGAAGCATCTATTGCTGCTTCAGTCAGTATCCCGTATTGACCTTCCAGAGTACCTGTAAATGTGATTTTAATTGCACCGGCTTTTATCTGATTGTTCTCGTTATGGGAATCAGGTGTTTCGGTCATTTTATTTCTGACTTCGTCTTCAAAAAAAGAAGCGGCATCTTTTTTACTCATTTTCCATAATCTTGAATCAATACCATAAAATTCTTTTTTGTAAAATCCTGTAACGGAAATAATATTAACGCCGGTTGATTCTGATAGTTCCAGTAACTTTTTAACATTTCTACCGCAGCCCGGGGTCTGACAATCAATTACTGCAGCACGGCTCTCTGAAATATTCATTACCGGTTCACTTTTAAATTTTTTTAACTCATTTTCCAGCAGAGAGAAATCGTCCAGTCTGAACTGCTCATATTCTTGTTTATTCTCAGTATCGATCCATAAATGAGAGTGTGAATCAATGATCCCAAGAAGGTCCTTTTTTATAATTCCTTTTACTGTTTGTACATTATCTTCCATAGCAAAATAAGATATTTTAACCT
>CAZYQD010000063.1:0-5884 GCA_964649405.1 uncultured Actinomycetota bacterium | reverse complement strand
GAATAAGACGTGCTAAGAGTAGATATTTGAAATTTTAAATTATTACATATTTACATAAATACATATTAGTGTTATTATGTAAATTGATAAAACCTATCAAAAAACTTCTGGTTTGACAGGATTATAAAAGAGTAAAACAAAGTACAGATAAAATGAATAGATTATCTTTGATCGTAAAACAAAAAATAATCAGTATTATTTTTCTGATCATTGCTGTTCTCGGAGGAATAATCATTTTCTGGTATATAAGCGACTTAAAAGAAAAGATTCCGGAAAACATTGATTACAACCCTATATTTGTGGCAAGGATCGATCTCAAGAAAGGTGACGAGATCACGGGTGAATCAATTGAAGAACAAAAAATAACGGGAAATGTATTCAGCGAAAAATTTGTTATGGATAAGGATAGAATTATAGGAAAAGTAGTCATGAACGATATTCCAAAGGGAGAGATAATTACAGAAGATATATTGGAAGGTATGGATTCCGATGGTAGTTTTGATCTTGATTTCTCATCATATATTCCTTATGACTTGAGGTCAGTCAGCATCCCTGTGAGCTTTTATGGGGATAAGTCACTGCTGGAGGAGGGAGACTGTATTGATTTGATATCCACTTATTATGAGGAGGAAAGCGGTAGTCTTTTTTCGAAAACGGTTCTATCAGAAAAAGAAATAATATTGATTGGCAGCAGTCCCAAAGATAATTATTCAGAAAATGAAAATGATACGGGAAACTTCCTTGTAGATCCTCTAATCACTGATAGCCGGTCCGGCTCTGGTTATGAGAATCTTCTTATAATAACTTTTTATCTCAGCAAGACAGAAGCTGAAGAGGTGTTCTTAGCACTGGAGAGAGGAGTTATTAATATATCAGTTTGTCCCGGGAACAATCTTTGATGTAAAGACTTTTGTTTTCAATCGGTACTTTATTAATTCAAAATTATGAAAGGAAATAAATAATGAATAAACTGAACGGAGAAGAGTCAAAGATCATACTATTCACCGGAAGCAAAGGAGGCTGCGGCTGTAGTTTTATGACTTATTGCGTCTCGACTTATTTTGCCAGAGAGACCACAAAGAATATATTACTTCTTGATCTAAATATAGGGAAAAGAGACAGCAGGCTGATTTTCAATCTTACTGATGATAGTTATAGGGACCTGGGGGATATTGAAGAAGTCATAAATGAGATGGATGACTCGATTTTAAAAAGACTTGTGATTAATTTAAAGAATAGTCTGAATCTGATATTACCACCTATAAAAATCGAGAAAAATAAGATTTTTTGTAAAGAATATTTTGAGAAACTTCTGGATATACTAAAGCAGCATTTTGATATAATCTGTGTGGATTTTCCCTATTATCTATTTACTCAGGATAAATTCAGACTAAAAGACAGAGTCGATAAATACATTTTCATTTCCCTGCCGGACTTTATTTCAGTAAATAATCTAAATGTGCTGGTCAAAAGTATAATTATTGATGAATTATCTTATGATTTTGATATATCGATAAATAAATTCAATATAAGACCCGCTGTTTCGCTCCCAGGAATAAACACAATTTTAAGTTACCCGGTTAACGCTTTTATTCCATATGACAGGGATATAGAGTTTTTAATGCTGAATAAAGGACCTGATTCCATTTTTAGTTACAATCTTAGAATTGTGAATAACATTTCTGCTTTTTCCAAAAAAATATATGAGGATTTGAATAAATGAGTTCGATCTTTAATGAAAAGGATGTTTTAAATTACTTAAGTAAGAAGATATCAAAAAAGATCAAAGCGGAAGACTTAAGTAAATTTTTGCCTGAAGAGAGACTCAGGAGAATCGAAAAATATTTAAAAGAAATAGCAGACGAAAAAAAGATCATAATCAGCCAGAAAGAAATTTACAGGCTGGCAGGAGAAATCAATGAAGACAGCTTTGGTTTCGGGCCCGTCAGCTTTCTCATAAATGATGAAAAAATAACTGAAATTATGATAAACAACTTTGACCAGATCTATATCGAAGAAAATGATGCAATGAGAAGAACAAATATTGTTTTCAGGGATAACAATCATATCAGAAACCTGGTCGATAAAATATTAAGTCCTCTTGGCCTTAGGCTGGATGAGAGTTCCCCGATGGTGGATGCAAGGCTTAAAAACGGGTCAAGGATCAATATAGTTTTAAGTCCGGTAACGGTAAACGATATAGTCGTTACTATAAGGAAATTCAAAAAAAGTATAATGGATATGGATAGTCTGGAAAAAGCCGGAACCATAAACAAAAAAATAGCTGAGTTTATTGAAATCTGTGTAAAAAGCCGGTTGAATATAATAGTCAGCGGTGCCACATCCACCGGAAAGACAACATTTTTAAATGTTATCTCAAATTTCATCCCGCCTGATGAGAGGATCGTCACTATAGAGGAAACATTAGAACTCAATTTGAATTTACCCCATATAATCAAGCTCGAAAGCAGACCTCCGAATCTTGAAGGAAAAGGAGAAATAACTATCAGGGACCTGGTTAGGAACTCTTTGAGAATGAGACCGGATAGGATCATAGTGGGGGAGATCAGGGGTGCAGAAGCTGTAGATGTTCTTCAGGCGATGAACACAGGTCACAGCGGTTCGATGACCACAGTTCATTCCAATTCACCTAAAGATCTGGTCAGCAGATTGGAGACGATGATACTGATGTCAAAACTGAATCTGACTCCTTCAACTGCCAGGAGGATGATAGCATCATCCATTGATTTGATAATCCATCTGGGAAAAATAAAGAATGGCAAAAGGATATTATTGAAAATAAGCGAGCTTATAAATAAAAATGAATCAATTGGCAGTAATACCATCCTGGAAGTCAAAGATATCTTCAGATACCAGGATGGAAATAGTGAAATAAGAAGTACCACCAGCGGCAGTACTGACTTCGTTTGTACCGGCTATGTACCGACATTTATGGATAGAATAAAAAACGGGGGGTTTGATTATAATTTTGAGAATGAAAATTTGGGATGAAATACTGATTTCTTTTACCTTCATTCTGGTAATTCTGTGTATGTTTCACGGATTGAAAAGAATTGCTCCAATATTTATTCCAAAGGCCAGAACCTTAAGAGAG
Organism: uncultured Actinomycetota bacterium; assembly: GCA_964649405.1. GTDB lineage: Bacteria > Actinomycetota > Humimicrobiia > Humimicrobiales > Humimicrobiaceae > Hydromicrobium. The sequence goes on along the minus strand of CAZYQD010000063.1, from coordinate 2,769 downwards.
AACAGGAGTTACGGGAGATACGGAGCAATCAAATTTCTTACGAAAATATATAGGACCAGAAGAAAGATGCTTACGATAATCATTTTTATTATTCTCACACTGTCTGTTTACTTATTGTGCGGAAATTTTATCTTTAGTTTATTTATTGGAGTATGTCTGGAAATCTATATTCTGGACTTATTAAGGGGACTTGAAGAAAAAAGAAAAGACTTGCTCCATGGTCAGCTTCTTGAATTCATAAGCAATGTGACAATGATGCTAAAAGCAGGAAGAACTGTAAGAAGTATATTCAAAAACTCTATCGGGTGGTTTAAGGACCCGCTTAATACTTATCTTGTGGAAGTGGTAAATGATCTGGAACTCAATTCTACTCTGGACGAAGTCTTGAATAGGTTTTCACAAAAGTGCGGGAGCAGGGAAGTCGACCTCCTTGTTTGTTCATTGAAGATAAATAATAAAATAGGGGGAGATCTGATATCTATGTTGGCCAGCATAGCTGATACCATACGTCATAATCTGAAATTAAAATCACAGACCGATACAATAAGTATCCAGAGCAGATATTCCGGGAATATTATTTCTTTATTTCCTATTATCGTACTGATCATATTATGTGTCTTCATGAATAAAGCCATACTTGATTTTTTTTCAACCGGAATAGGGATCATTCTGCTTTTTATAGGCGGTATTATGGAGATCGCAGGAATAGTTATAATGAAAAAAATTATAAGTGCATCAAAATAGCAGGAATTAGATATGCTTATATATTTAATCGTATTCACATATTATATATTTCTATGCTCGGTCATATTTCATATTATTAAATCAAGAAGTCACCACAGGACCGCGAAAAATAAAGATTATTCCGGGAAGAAAAAGTTTTTTACAGCAATTATAAACAAAATGAACTCGATTTCTTTTAGAATTGGAAGATTTCTTATCAGCAGGCACTGGTTTGCGGTCAAAAATGAAAATAGGGAACTCTTAAGATTATTGGAAAATGAAAATAAGATATCTCTCACCCCGGCTACTTTCATGGGCTATAAAGTGATCTTATTTGTTTTATTTTTCACCGCGGGAAGTCTATCCGGCAGTAGTCTGATAGGTTCCGGTCTATTGGGTATCATCACAGGGGTGACAGGTTATTTTGTTCCGAATCTGCTGCTTGGTAATTTCAAGAAAGTAAGAAAAAATGAAATAGAGAGGGATTTGCCATACATAGTGGATCTGCTGGCAGTAGCGACATTATCTGGTCAGAATATTTACAATGCAATGAAAATCGTAGTCGAAAAGTATAAAGGAAGAATCTGTATTGAATTATCTAATTTTATAAAAGACATCGATATTGGCATCGGTAAACTTCAGGCGTATAAAAACCTTATGGACAGGAGTATTTCGGAAGATTTTAAAAGTTTTATTTTTCTCCTTATCCAGGCAGAAAAGTATGGTTCTTCAATAAATGAATTATTGAAAGAGAAATCCAGGCACATAAAATTCCAGGCTTATCAGAATCTTGAAAGAAAAATCAGAAGAATAACGGTATTGACATTGTTCCCGCTGGTTTTTCTGATCTTGCCATCTTTTATAATCCTGGTAGGGGGACCACTTTTATTTTCGCTGGGAGGAAATTTTTTACAGTTTTAGTCTTTTGACTTTAAAAATTAAACACCCCGGATAAATAATATCCGGGGTGTTTGTCTAGGCGTCCGTAAACTTATATGATTTAAACAGTTAATTCATAAATACAGTTGCTAGTACTCTTCTATCTCCACCATCGACTACTCCGATTCCAATCTTGGAATATACGGACCTCAAGATATTTGCCTTATGGGTAGGACTTTGCATCCATGCATTGGCGAAGGCTTCGGGTGACCCACTAGAAGCAGGTGTGGATTGTCCCAGGTTTTCTCCGGCATTTACATAAGAAACCCCATTTTCGCCAAGTATATTGAAGATGTTCCTGCCGTCAGGCATATAATGTGAAAAGTAAGAATTACCTATCATGTCACTGCATCTATATCTGGCTATATCTGTCAGTATTTGATTTGACTGCAGCGCACCAAGTCCATTCGATACTCTTATATTATTGATAAGGTTAAGAACTGCAGCCTCATAATCACTTAAGTTCGCAGTAGATGCTACCGGAGCAGCAGCTTCGGTGGTCTGGCTTGCTGCGGCACTTCCAAGAACTTCAGCATTATAATCCGAGCGTATATTGTCAATCTCATTGTCAAGGTTGTCTGATATCTTTGCCAGTATTGTTGCCGTATCTGCAACATTATCTTTTAGAGATACATTTTCCTGGACTATCCCGGCTTTTCCTAAATCTACTGCTGTATAGTTACTGGTTCCTGTAAAGCTCGTGCTTATATTTGCAGTTTGATAGGTAAAAGCACAGAATAAGATTACTGATGCTAATAATGCTGTAATCAGTGATATTATTAATATTTTTTTAATCCTGTTTTTCATTATTTTGTCCCCAAAAAAAAGCCATCTAACCTAGAGGCTAGATGGCAAACTTTTTTCTAATAAAAAAGCAATAGCCGGTTGCACCACTGGCTCGTTACATTTCAAAGTGCCCAATAACGAAATGTAAGTCCTAGCCTCTATTACTAATAAAATTTAAATTTTCAATAAAACTAAAAATTATAGATTACATAAGAATCTTAATACATTGTATTATTAATGTCAATAGTATTCTTTTAAATATTAATAATATATATTTATAATACTTTAATTAATACAAAAAGTAAAAAATATAAGGTTTTA
>CAZYQD010000062.1:0-5964 GCA_964649405.1 uncultured Actinomycetota bacterium | reverse complement strand
TTCGTCCCTCTATTTAAAGTTAAAATCATCCTTAAAATCCTCTCTTGTATTAATCCGGTTTGTTTTCTTTCAGAAATTTTTTAAGATCAGGTTCCGGACTCTCCGAAGCAAAAATAACCGCGTCATTTATTTTATCGTCTGCCCTTTTTTCAAGTTTATTTATTTCTTCTGTGGTTATTACTTTTCCTGCAAGTAATCTTTTTTTGAAATTAGCTACCGGGTCTTTATGACTTGTATAATATTCAACCTCTTTCTTCTCTCTATACTGTGCTGGGTCATTTGGATGATGGCCGTAAAACCTGTAAGTCTTTGCCTCGATAAGAGATGGACCCTTTCCTTCTCTGGCATGTTTTACTGCTCCTGCGACAGATTCATAAACCTTGAGCGGATTACTGCCGTCGATGATGTACCCCGGGATATCATAAGCGCAGCTTCTCTTGCCAATGTCCCTGCATGCTACCGAATCTGCCGAGCACATAGAAATTGCATACATATTATTTTCACAGATATACACCACCGGCAATTTTAATATGGCCGACATATTCAGGGATTCATGAAATACTCCATTGTTCGCCGCTCCGTCACCAAAAAAACACAATACCACATTTCCTTTATCATCCATCTTGCAGGACAATCCTGCTCCAACCGACATGGGGATACCTCCTCCTACGATTCCATTTTCTCCCAGTATCCCAAGATCCATATCGGTAATATGCATCGAACCGCCTCTGCCCCCGCAGTAACCGTCCGATTTTCCAAAAAGTTCGGCCATCATTTTTTTTATGTCGGCTCCCCTGGCTATGCAGTGACCATGGCCCCTGTGGTTGGAAATAATGCAATCCTTTCTTCCGATTGCCTGACATGCTCCCACAGGAATAGCTTCCTGACCGATGCAGGGATGAAGATATCCTCTGATCTTCCCGGTCCTGTAAAGCTCGATAGCTTTCTCCTCAAATTTCCTGATCTCTATTAATCTTCTAAGCATATTTATCATTGTTTTGTCTGGTAATGCAGCCATGAAACTCCTTATAGTCGCTTAAATAAAAAATTGCCTAAATACTTATATTTAACCTGGTTCCTATAACTATGTCACAAAACCAGGATTAAACATTATTTAGTAATAATAATATAAATAAGGGAAAAATTAAATTTAGCTTGTTTTTACAAATATAATCGATTTATATTTTGCTCAAAAGTAGAGGCACGTAATCCCCACCTGGTTGTCGGTTTGCTCTGTATAATAAAAAAGAAATATGATAATATTTTTTTCTTGTAATTCATTAAATATTTTTTACAATTGTCCAGGTTAAGAAAAAAACATAAAAATAAAAAAATTTCGAAAGTAATAATAATAATTGTTGCCGCTATTCTTTCGGTCCAGTTGCTCTTCGTATTTGCACTTTCAGGTCTTCTGTTATTTGCTATCCAGACGGTTGCCTCATTATTTGGTGATCTTCCGCAACTGGAAGAATTTTCACCGACTGAAACAGCCCTTACATCAAGAATATACGCTGCCGACGGAACCCTCATAGCGACCTTTCACGGTGAAGAAAACAGGGAACTCGTATCGTATGAACAAATACCCAGGGACCTTATAAATGCTGTAATTGCAATAGAAGATGAAAGGTTCTATCAGCATGAAGGATTCGATATAGAAGGTATAATCCGCGCATTTCTCATAAACCTTGCATCCGGAGGAACAGAACAGGGGGCGACCACCATTACCCAGGGATATGTAAAAAATGTGTATATGCCAGAGGAAAAATACGATATATCCTATGAGAGAAAGATAAAAGAAGCTGCTCTTGCCTATCAAATCGAACAACTCTATTCTAAAGAAGAAATACTTGAGATGTATCTTAACACGGTTTATTTTGGTGAAGGTGCATACGGGGTCCAAGCAGCAGCAAAGGTATATTTCAATAAAGATGTTGAATATCTTAACCTTTCCGAATGCGCTGTCCTTGCAGGACTCCTTAAATCCTATTTATTATCCCCATATATAGACAAAAAGGCTGCCCTGGAAAGAAGAAATCTGGTACTGGCTAAAATGCTGGAACTTAATTATATAGGTCAGGTAGAATATGATAATACAATAATTACTCCTATAATCACCCAGAGGCCAAGAGAAGAAACCCAGGAAACTTTTGCCCCTTATTTTGTGGAATATGTCAAACAGGAATTAATAGCAGAATATGGGGTAGAAAGAGTATTCAAAGGTGGATTCGAAATCTATACTACTCTGGACCTGAAAATGCAAGAAGCTGCTGAAAATGCAATAAATGAAATTCTTTTTGACCCCGATGACCCTCAAGCAGCTCTAGTTGCCATGGACCCACGAAACGGATATGTAAAAGCTATGGTTGGAGGAAAAGATTTTACGGAATTGAAATTCAATCTGGCCACTCAGGCCAAAAGACAACCAGGCTCGACTTTTAAGGTCTTTGCTCTTCTCTCTGCTCTGGAACAGGGGGTCAGTCCTTATATGACCTTCAATCCCAATGGGAAAGTAATATTCGATATAGAAAGCAGTGAACCATGGGAAGTCGGGAATTATGATAATAGCAGTTATGATGTAAGTGAAATGCCGGTCCTCGAAGCAACGGTAAAATCCGTAAATGTGGTATATTCCCAGCTTATAATGAGAATAGGAGCTTATGCAATGGCTCAGCTGGCAAATGACATGGGAATTGAAACTCCCATGGATCCATATCCTGCGATGGGTCTGGGTGGGCTGACAACCGGAGTATCAGCTCTTGAGGTCTGTACGGCATTTTCGACAATTGCAAATTATGGTGTAAGAAATGATCCTGTAGCAATACTTAAAGTATTAGATAAAGATGGAAAAATTATCAAAGAATACGAAGAAGAAAGCAGACAGGTACTTACTCCCATCAATGCTTACAGAGCTATAGAAATCATGCAGCAGGTCATGATAAGAGGAACCGGTACCCGGGCCAGGCTCGAAGACAGACCAAGTGCCGGTAAAACCGGTACCACTGATGAAAGAGAAAACGCCTGGTTTACGGGATTTACCACGAATCTTGCAGCCTGTGTATGGATGGGATATCCGGAAGCCAATATAAAAATGGAAAACATCCATGATTTGAGGGTTCAGGGAGGCGCACATCCAGCAATGATCTGGAACTTATTTATGACCGAGGCAACAAAAGATCTGCCAATAGAGAATTTTGTAAGGCCTCAGGACGATAGAATCAACGTCCAGGTTGTAGTCAATCCTGAAACCGGAGAGATGATGATCCCGAACAGGTATACACCGCTTGACCAGATACAAATAAAAGAGTTTCGTTATGGCCAGGAACCAACGGTACAGATGCCCATTCCTCCCGAAGCGATCCCGATTATGCCCATGGTATCTTTAATACCCATAACCGAAGCAAATAATATATTGATTCAAGCCGGTTATACACATATAGTTTATGAAAACCAGGTATTTCCGGAAGTACCATCAGGATATACACACCGTCAGGATCCTTTGTGGGACCAGCCTGTCGAGACATTTAGAAAAATCACCATATGGGTAAATCCTTAATCCTATCAAATATGAATAAGAAAAATAAAGAAGTAAGAGTAAGATTTGCTCCCAGCCCGACCGGATATTTACACATAGGAAGTGCCAGAACTGCCTTCTTCAACTGGTTATATGCCAGAAAAACTGGCGGAAAATTCATATTAAGAATAGAAGACACCGATGTAGCAAGGCATCAGGAAGAAACAATAGATATCATTTTGAATTCACTAAAATGGCTGGGACTTAACTGGGATGAAAGTCCAGAAATCGAGAACAAATACGGTCCATACAGACAATCCCTCCGGCTTGAACTATATAAAAAATATGCCGATAGACTTATTGAAGTTAAGAAAGCATACCGTTGTTTTTGCAGTCCGGAATTGTTAAAAAGCGAAAGAGAGAAAGCTTTCAAATACGATAGAAAATGTTTAAGACTCTCCCAAAAAGATATCGAAGATAATTTAAGAAGCGGTAAACCTTATGCGATAAGATTTCTGGTACCCGAAAACGAAGTAATTAATTTTAATGATACCGTTTATGGAAATATAACGGTAAATACTTCAAATATCGAAGACTTCATTATAATCAGATCCAATGGACTCCCCACTTATAATTATTCCACAGCTATAGACGATGCCCTGATGGAAATAACACATGTCATAAGAGGAGAGGATCACCTGTCGAATACACCAAAGCAGATCCTTATTTACAGTGCTCTGGGTTTTGATATACCCAATTTCACACATCTGCCGATGATACTTGGACAGGACGGCCAGAAATTAAGTAAAAGACATGGCTCCATCTCTGTCGAGAAATATATTGAAGAAGGATTTCTAAAAGAAGCAATACTAAACTATCTTGCACTCCTCGGCTGGGCTTATGATGAAAAGACCACTATTTTTTCAATTGATGAATTGATCGAAAGATTTGAACTAGATTCCATAAATAAAAAGCCGGCTAAATTCGATTACGAGAAACTCCTATGGATAAACGGATACTATATAAGAAATATTGAAAATTCTATTCTGGAGAAACTGCTGGAAACTCAGGTAAAAAGATATCTTGCTTTCAGGGAAAAGAGCGACCTGGAAAGCAATGCAGAAAATCCGGAACAAAAAATCGCGAGAATAACACCGCTGATAAGAGAGCGTATCAAGACTCTGAAAGAAAGTATGGATCTGATCAGTCCGTTTTTTGTTAAAATCGTATACAGCGACCAGTCAAAAAATTACTTCAAAAACAAGGATATCGATGCTCTAAGAATACTTAATACCGTCTATGACATACTCGACAGTGTAGATGATAGATTCTCAGCAAAAGAAACCGAAGAAAATTTGAGACTGGTTTCAAAGGATCTTGACCTTAATCTTAGAAAAATTGCCGAAGTGACTAGAATTGCCATATGGAACAGTCCTATAAGCCCTCCCTTATTTGAGACCATGGAAATACTTGGAAAAGAATTGACCTTAAAAAGGATAAAGGATTATATAAAAATCATATCACAATCTTAGAAATCAAGATTTAAATTCACTCCTATTTATTTTTAAGAAATTTTTTAGATCCGATCTTAATTTTTTTATTTCCGAAACAATCTCCCGTAAGATTTGAGTATTAAGTTCACCTGGGATAATAAAATTATTATCTATCCTGCTATCTTCTTTTGCGGAATTTAAATGACTCACTCTTTCTTTTAATAAACAACTAATAAAGAGAGAAAGCGATATCCCCATCTCCCTCGCTATTTCTTTTGTGCTATCCACTAAATCTTTGCTTAATCTGAAACTGTACATCTTTTTATTCATAATGATTTAATACTAAAAAATAGTGACTTATTTGTCAACATATATTATTCACAAAAAATGATATTTTAAGATAACAGTCGTTTGATTTTTAAATCGATTTTTGAAATAATCGGGTAATCATTAACATTAATGCTAATAATTATACTTAATAAAGAGTGCTAATATGAACGAAGAAAAAATATTTTTTGATAATGCCTCTACCACAAGAGTCGATGACAGTGTCTTTGAATATATGGAACCATACTTTAAAGAAAATTATGGTAATCCCTCCAGCCTTCATGATTTCGGAGGACCGCCAAAAGAAGCACTGGATAAAGCAAGGGAGCAGGCAGCCGGTCTTATAGGCGCTAAAGAAGAAGAAATATATTTCACATCCTGCGGGACGGAATCAAATAATTTTGCTCTTTGGGGACTGGCAAGAGCCAATAAAAACAACAGAAATCATATAATATCCTCTAAGATCGAGCATTTTTCGATTATCAATCCTTTAAAAGAATTCGAAAAAGAAGGATGGCAGGTGACCCTGGTCCCAGTAGATAAAGATGGTTTTGTAAATCCTGAGGACATCAAAAAAGAAATTAATAAGGATACGGTACTTATTTCTATAATCCACGCAAATAACGAGGTCGG